>CAJMPC010000011.1:0-18730 GCA_905215245.1 uncultured bacterium
CGGTTCAAGCCCTTACCAAAGATCCAAAAACCGGTATCGTAAAATATGATCCCGATATCTGTACTGGTTGCCGTTATTGCATGGTAGGTTGTCCGTTTGATGTACCAAAATACGACTATGATAATCCATTCGGTGAAATCAGCAAATGTGAACTCTGTAACCAAAAAGGTGTTGAACGTTTAGATAAAGGCGAATTACCTGGTTGCTGTCATGTTTGTCCAACTGGCGCCATTATTTTTGGTACACGTGAAGAATTATTGGCTGAAGCTAAACGTCGTTTAAGCTTATTACGTGGTACTGAATATGATTACCCACGTCAACACGTCAATAGTACAGATAAATACCGTGCTACCGTACCGGCATATCAATATCATATCTACGGTGAAAAAGAAGGTGGTGGTACACAGGTGCTCGCCTTAAGTGGTGTACCTTTTGCTAATCTTGGTTTACCAGACTTAGATGAAGTCGCGACAGGTTCTCGTGCGGCGCATTTACAACACTTCTTGTATCGCGGTTTAGCCTTACCGTTAGTGGCACTTGCTGGTTTAACCTTTATGACTTACAAAAATATGCATGGCGATAAAATCGCTGAGCGTATTGCAGCACAAAAAGAAGCCATGCGTCAGGCACGCAAGGAAATCGAAGAAGCGGAGGATGAGCATCATGAGTAATCCACGTCCAGTAGGCGGTCGCCTTGTTTCTGCCGCAATTCTCTTTTTTGCACCACTTGCCGTGCTTTGCGTTTTATTAATTTTAAAACGTTTGGTTTTCGGTATTGGTTCTGTGACCGCACTTAATGGCGGTTATCCTTGGGGTTTATGGATTGCCTTTGACTTACTTGTCGGTACAGGCTTTGCCTGTGGTGGTTGGGCGCTCGCTTGGACCGTGTACATTTTCAATAAAGGGAAATATCACGCCCTTGTTCGCCCAGCATTGCTTGCAAGTTTATTCGGCTATTCCCTTGGTGGTTTATCTATCACCATTGATATGGGACGTTATTGGCATTTGCCATATTTCTACATTCCAGGTCAGTTCAATACGAATTCCGTTCTATTTGAAACGGCATTTTGTATGACGGTGTATATCATCGTGGTGACCCTAGAGTTTGCTCCTGTATGGCTTGGTTTCTTCGGCTTGAAAAAATGGTTTAATAAACTGAATAAAATCATGTTTTTCATTATTGCCTTGGGTGCCTTGTTACCAATGATGCACCAATCCTCAATGGGTTCCTTGATGATTGTAGCTGGTCACAAAGTCCATCCGGTATGGCAAAGCTATGAAGCGCTACCAATTCTCTCCTTGCTGACTGCTTTCATTATGGGCTTCTCTATTGTGATTTTTGAGGGTTCTTTAGTTAAAGCGGGTCTTGCAGGAAAAACACCAGATGAACGCCATTTATTTACTCAATTGGCACGCGTTACCGCAGGATTAATTTTCTGTTTCTTAGCGGTGCGTTTTGGTGAGTTGATTTATCACGACAAACTGCAAATGGTTGTGGGTTTCGATAAATTAACTAAATTTGAAGCATGGATGTTCTGGATGGAAGTCTGGTTGATGGTATTACCGTTACTTACCCTCTTCCTCGGGGAGAAAAAATCAGATTCCCGTTGGTTATTTATTTCGGCATTAAGCATGTTACTCGGTGCAGCATTATGGCGTATGAACTACTCGCTTATCATGTATAATCCGGGCAACGGCTATCAATATTTCCCATCTGCGGAAGAATTGCTTATTTCAATTGGCTTCGTTTCTATTGAAGTATGTGCCTATATTTTAATCATTCGTTTATTCCCTGTATTACCGGTATTTAAAGAAAAACATACCGAAGACTCAGAAAAAATTATTGCCGAAAAAGCGGCATTCAGCAAAAAAGTTAGCGGAGCAGAATAATGTCAGAAAAAAAACGTATCTCAATTGACCCAATTACCCGTATTGAGGGTCATTTACGTATTGATTGCGAAATTGAAAACGGCGTCGTAACCAATGCTTGGTCATCCGGTACCATGTGGCGCGGTATGGAAAATATCGTAAAAGGTGCCGACCCACGTGATGCATGGATGATTATGCAACGTATCTGTGGCGTATGTACCACAGTACACGCGATTATCAGCGTACGTGCCGTAGAAGATGCTATCGGTGCTAAAGTCCCCGTCAATGCACAGTACATTCGTAACATGATTCTTGCTGCACACAGTATCCATGACCATATCGTGCACTTCTATCAACTCTCCGCGATGGACTGGGTGGATATCACCGCTGCGCTAAAAGCTGATCCTGAAAAAGCAGCAGACATGCTAAAAGGTGTCTCTACATGGTCATTAAACAGTGCTAACGAATTCCGCAACGTACAGAAAAAAATCCAAGCATTAGTGGATAGCGGACAACTTGGTATTTTCGCTAACGGTTATTTCGGTCATGCTGCAATGAAACTTCCACCAGAAGTAAACCTCATTGCCGTAGCGCACTATTTGCAAGCGCTTGAATGTCAACGTGACGCTAACCGTGTAGTCGCATTACTCGGTAGTAAAACACCACACATTCAAAACTTGGCGATTGGTGGTGTAGCAAACCCAATTAACTTAGATTCCCAAGCGGTACTAAACCAAGAACGTCTCATGTTCGTGAAAACTTGTATCGATCGCCTAACTGATTTCATTAACCAAGTGTATAAAGTAGATGCAGCAGTATTTGCGGCTTACTACCCTGAATGGTTAAGCTTAGGCAAAACATCTGGCAACTACTTATCTGTACCAGAATACCCAATTGATGCAGATAACTCTAAATTCATGTTAAAAGGTGGTTATATCGAAAACGGCGATTTATCGACTTTCCGTCCAGTTGATCAACAAAAAGATGAGTTCGTTGTAAAAGGCATTAAAGAAAGTGGTAAACACGCTTGGTACGAAGACGATGAGCCATTAGAACCTTGGGCGGGTTTAACTCGTCCGAAATACACAGGCTGGCAAGATGATGGTAAATACTCTTGGGTAAAAGCACCGACATTCTACGGTAAAGTTGTCGAAGTAGGTCCTCTCGCCTATTTAATGTGTGGTTTGGCAGCAAATGACACGCCAACCGTTAGCCATTTCAATGAATTAAAAGGCATTTATGAAAAATTGACCGGTAATACTTTAACCACCGATCAATTACATTCTACCCTTGGACGTATTATCGGTCGTACCGTGCATTGCTGTGCGATCAACGACATTTTAAGCGCTCAATGGCAAATGCTCATTGATAATATCGCTAAAGGTGATATGACGGCTTATATCAAAACAGATATTCCAGCAAACGGTGAATTCCGTGGTGTTGGTTTCGGTGAAGTACCACGCGGTATGCTTTCTCACTGGGTTGTGATCAAAGACGGTCGCATCGAAAACTATCAAGCAGTTGTACCATCCACATGGAATGCCGGTCCGCGTAATGAACAAGACCAAATGGGTCCCTATGAGCTTTCCATTATTGGTACACCGGTGGCTGATCCGACTAAACCATTGGAAGTGGTCAGAACTATTCACTCATTCGACCCTTGTATGTCATGCGCCGTACATGTAGTTAATACCGAAAACGGTGAAGTGACTGAAGTGAAGGTGTTGTAATGAAGCCGTTAATTCTTGGTGTCGGCAATATTTTGTTAAGTGATGAAGGTGTCGGTGTGCGCGTGGTGCAGGAGCTTGAAAAACGCCCTGAAATTCAACCGCACTTTGACATTATCGATGGTGGTACTTGTGGCATGGAATTACTGGATGCGATGGCAAATCGCGAGCATTTGATTATTGTCGATGCCGTGCTTGCTAACAAACAGCCAGGTGAGATTGTCGTGTTACATGACGAGCAAGTGCCCACCTTTTTCTCTCGCAAAATTTCGCCACACCAACTCGGCATTTGTGATGTACTTTCTGCAATGAAATTAACGGACGAATTTCCAAAACACCTTTGCCTCATCGGTATCCAACCAGAATCGCTAGAATCTGGCATTGGTTTGACGGAAACAATACAAAACGTGTTGCCAAAGGTTTTTGAAACGTTAAATCAAGTCATTAAGGAATACGGCTTAAATCTAGATTCCCCTCTTTAGAAAAGAGGGGCTGGGGGAGATTTGACTTAATTAATCGAGACAAATGTTAAATCTCCCCTAACCCCTCTTTACGAAAGAGGGGAATTTTCTTTAAGGTTTCTCCAGAATTCTTTAATCTTATTAATATTGAAAAATAAACCATGTATAGACACGAAAAAACACCTGAAAACTCTACCGCACTTTTAACCTCTGTTACTGGCTTTGAAGAAAACCCAACGGAGATTTTCCTTGTCGAAATGCAAAACATTGTACCTGAAATGCAAGATCTTCCTTTTTATCACAAAGGCATCGAGTGTTTCTGCCCTAAATTTGTTTTATTTGAAGATCAATGGATCGGCACCGTATTAACGCCATGGATGATGAGTGTGGTGATTCTACCTGGCCCTCAACAACAATGGGAACCACGTGAATTAGGTGATAAACTCACTGTGCAACTGCCTTACAAAGCACTTACTTTCACTGTTAGTAGTCTTGAAAATGTACCACAATATTTAAGTTGCTCCTTACATTCACCACTCGACCCAAATCTGACTAACGAACAAGCAGTTCAACTCACACAAGATTGTTTGCGTATGGTTTTATCCATCCCAACCGCACAGCCGACATTTAATTCTGATCGCCGTAATCTATTTAAGGCCATGATAAAATAAATGTACGCTACAAATAGTTAATAAAAATGGGCAAAGTAAAATAACTTACTTTGCCCATTTTGCATCTATCCCACACAAAGTGCGGTCAGTTTTTACTTAATTTTTCAAATTAATACAATACACGTGCTTTAATTGTACCTTCAATTTCACGAAGTTTCGCTAATAACGGAGACGCATCATCTGTTTCGATATCAACGACCACATAACCAATTTTCGGATCGGTTTGTAAATATTGTGCTGCAATATTGAGATTAGCTTCAACGAAAATTTGGTTCAATTGGTTTAATACACCAGGACGGTTTTCGTGAATATGAAGTAAACGTTTTGTACCAACGTGTTCTGGCAAGGATACTTCAGGGAAATTCACGGAAGAAAGGGTTGAACCGTTATCTGAATATTTCACAAATTTACCCGCTACTTCAAAACCAATGTTTTCTTGCGCTTCCGCGGTTGAACCACCGATATGCGGGGTTAAGATCACATTATCAAATTTACGTAGTGGCGAAACAAACTCTTCATTGATTGATGCAGGCTCAACAGGGAATACGTCAACCGCTGCACCACGAACTTTACCTTGTTCAAGTGCAGCTGCTAAAGCATCAATATCCACTACCGTACCACGTGCCGCATTGATCAAAATAGAATCTTGTTTTAATTGCGCAATACGTTCAGCACTCATTAAATTACGAGTTGAAGGTAAATCTGGTACATGAAGCGAAATCACATCACAAGAACCTAATAACTCTTCAAGTGTGTGTAATTGTTTTGCATTACCCAATGGCAATTTATTTTCAATATCGTAGAAATATACTTCCATCCCTAGAGACTCCGCAATAATACTTAACTGCGAACCGATATGGCCGTAACCCACAATACCTAATTTTTTGCCGCGCACTTCATGAGAACCCACTGCCGATTTATTCCATAAACCACGATGCACATCTGCATTCGCTTGAGGAATATTGCGCATTAAGAGCAAAATCTCACCCAACACTAATTCAGCCACAGAACGTGTATTAGAGAACGGTGCATTAAATACTGGAATCCCACGCATTTTTGCTGCATTAAGATCCACTTGGTTGGTACCGATACAGAAACAGCCAATAGCAATAAGCTTCGGTGCAGCTTCAATCATTTCTGCAGTTAATTGGGTACGTGAACGTAAGCCGATAAAATGCGCATCTTTAATCGCTTCTTTTAGCTCATCACCATCTAAAGCTTTTTTGTAAAAGTCGATGTTGGTGTAGCCCGCCGCATGTAAGGTATCTAATGCACTTTGGTGCACGCCCTCTAATAGCACAAATTTAATTTTTGATTTGTCGAGTGAGACTTTGTTTGTCATGTTTGCTTCCTTATTTTTATTAATCAATAATTTTTGCGCCGTCTGGTGTACCGACAATCACAATATCCGCCCCACGTAAGGCAAAAATACCATTTGTTACTACACCTGCGACATTATTCAATTCTTTTTCCATTTCCACTGGATTTAAAATAGCGAAGTTATGTACATCTAAAATCACGTTGCCGTTATCAGTCACCACACCTTCACGATATTCAGGTGCGCCACCAAGAGAGACTAATTTACGACCGACTTGTGAACGTGCCATTGGAATCACTTCTACTGGCAATGGGAATGTGCTGCCTAACACATCCACTTGTTTACTAGAATCCACGATACAAATAAATTTTTTCGCTAAAGCAGCCACAATTTTTTCACGAGTTAGTGCTGCACCACCGCCTTTGATCATCATTTTTTGTGGATTGATTTCATCTGCGCCATCCACATAAATATCTAAACTGGATACATCGTTAGCACTAAACACTTCAATACCCTGTTTACGTAACAATTCTTCTGAGGCTTTAGATGCTGCTACCGCGCCTTGAATTTGATCTTTTAATTCACCTAAGGCTTCAATAAAACAATTCACTGTTGAACCACTTCCCACGCCAACAATGGTATCGGGCTTAACATATTTTAACGCCGCACGTGCAGCTAATTTTTTCATTTCTAATTGGTCCATTTTTCTCTCCCTTTTAAATCGTGGATAACAACGTAAACGTTTGCCTTACTTTAATACGACACTATTAAATAAACAAGTGTAAAAATTTATTCGTGATGATGAAAAAATTTTATTCATCTAAGAAAAGCGCTAACAGCTCATTCAAAAATAATTTTCCGTGTTCGGTGATTTGCCAAGAATCCTGTGTTTCGACGATATAATTCTGTTGAATGGCCAAATCAATTTGATTTTTGACCGCACTTTGCGAAAGCCCCGTGTAATTTTCAAACTCTTGTTTTGGCACGGCTTCCAATAAACGAAAACGATTCATGAAAAATTCAAAAGCGCGGTCATTTTTTTCCACGTTTTTTTCTTCATAAAGGTATTCACCACGCAAATAACCTTTTGGATGCTTTGTTTTAGAAAAACGTAAAATATCGCCATCAGGAAAAGTCAGTTTTCCATGTGCACCACAGCCTATCGCCAAATAATCCCCGAATCGCCAATAATTCAAATTATGCTGACATTGAAAACCCGGTTTTGCATAAGCGGATGTTTCATATTGCTGATAACCGGCTTCGATTAAAAGTTGGTGACCTTGCTTAAAAATATCCCAAAGCTCATCATCATCCGGCAATGTAGGCGGACGATAAGCAAACATGGTATTGGGTTCAATGGTGAGCTGATACCAAGAAAGATGTGGTGGAGCAAGCCCAATGGCTTGTCGCAAATCATCTAGCGCTTCTTCAAGTGTTTGGTTTGGCAAGCCGTGCATTAAATCTAGATTGAAACTTTTTAACCCAGAAACTTTCGCCAAACTGACCGCACTTTTAGCTTCCGCCGCATTATGAATACGCCCTAAACGTTGTAATTTATCGTCATTAAAACTTTGGATGCCCATGGAAATACGTGTCACACCAGCATCCACATAGCCTTTAAAACGCTCCGCTTCGACAGTGCCTGGATTAGCTTCCATGGTAATTTCAATATTCTCTGAAAAAGGAATGCGACGTTGAATTTCTGCCAATAAAAACTTGATGCTTTCCGCTGAAAATAAACTCGGCGTGCCACCACCAATAAAAATTGAATGAAGTAGACGATTTTGAATACTAGCCTGATATTTCTCTAAGTCTGTCTCAAGATCGGCGATCAGATGTTGCACATATTCTTGTTCAGGAATTGTGCCTTTCTGTGCATGCGAATTGAAATCACAATAAGGGCATTTCTGCACACACCAAGGAATATGCACATAAAGGGAAAGAGGGGGAAATTTTTGCATAATTAAAAGTCAAAAGGGCTTGTTTTCACAAGCCCTAAAAATGAGTCATTAATTGACCGCTCTTGCTGTTTTAGTCGCAGCTTTACGGCGAGGTGCTTTCGCTTTCGTTTCCACTTTCACGAACTCAATACCTTCTGGTGGATTCTCTAACGCTAAGCCTAACACTTCATCAATGGTTTCCACCGCATGAATCGCAAGATTTTCTTTCACGTTATCTGGAATTTCTTCCAAATCTTTCACGTTATCTTTTGGAATCAATACAGTTTTAATGCCACCACGATGCGCCGCAAGTAATTTTTCTTTCAATCCGCCAATTGGTAATACTTTACCGCGTAGGCTAATTTCACCTGTCATCGCGACATCGGCACGCACTGGGTTACCCGTTAAGCAAGAAACCAATGCGGTACACATTGCGATACCTGCACTTGGACCATCTTTTGGTGTGGCACCATCTGGCACATGAATATGAATATCACGTTTTTCATGGAATTCAGAATTGATACCCAATTTTTCAGCACGTGCACGAACTACGGTCATCGCTGCTTGGATAGATTCTTTCATCACATCGCCTAATGAACCAGTGAAGGTTAATTTACCTTTACCCACTACTGAAGCAGTTTCAATGGTCAGTAAGTCACCGCCCACTTCTGTCCATGCAAGGCCTGTTACTTCGCCTACACGGTTTTGCGTATCCGCTTTACCAAATTCAAAACGTTTCACACCAAGATAGTCATGCAAGTTGTCTGAATTAACGGTAATGGATTTCACTTTTGGGTTTACCAATAAATTCTTCACCGCTTTACGACAGATTTTAGAAATCTCACGCTCTAATCCACGCACACCGGCTTCACGGGTGTAATAACGGATAATATCTAAAATGGCGTTTTCTTCGATGGTTAATTCGCCTTTTTTCAATCCATTACGTTCAATTTGTTTTTGTAATAAATGTTGCATCGCAATATTGAGTTTTTCATCTTCGGTATAACCAGAAAGGCGAATCACTTCCATGCGATCTAGCAATGGGCCCGGAATATTCATGGAGTTTGAGGTTGCCACAAACATCACATCAGACAAATCGTAATCTACTTCAAGATAGTGATCATTGAAGGTAGTATTTTGTTCAGGATCAAGCACTTCTAACAAGGCTGATGCAGGATCACCACGCATATCCGAAGACATTTTATCAATCTCATCAAGCAAGAAGAGTGGGTTTTTCACGCCAACTTTTGCCATTTTTTGAATCAATTTACCCGGCAATGCACCAATATAGGTTTTACGGTGACCGCGGATTTCTGCTTCATCGCGTACCCCGCCTAATGCCATACGCACATATTTACGACCTGTTGCATTGGCAATAGATTGACCCAGTGAGGTTTTACCCACCCCTGGCGGCCCGACTAAACAAAGAATTGGACCTTTAATTTTGTTTAAACGTGCTTGTACCGCAAGGTATTCTAAAATACGTTCTTTCACTCGTTCTAAACCATAGTGATCCGCATCTAAAACCTGTTGAGCTTTTGCGATATCTTTTTTCACTTTGGTACGTTTATGCCATGGCACTTGAAGCATCCACTCAACATAGCTACGTACCACTGTCGCTTCAGCCGACATTGCTGACATCATTTTGAGTTTTTGTAACTCGCTTTCCACTTTGTCACGCACATCTGCTGGCATACCTGCCGCTTCAACTTTTTGACGAAGTTGCTCAACTTCATCGATGGTATCTTCGCTTTCACCTTCGTCCATTTCTTTGCGAATCGCTTTAATTTGTTCGCTAAGATAATAATTACGTTGGCTTTTCTCCATTTGTTTTTTCACACGGCCACGGATGCGTTTTTCAACTTGAAGAATATCCGCTTCAGATTCCATCATGCCGAGTAAGTATTCCAAACGCTCTTGCACATCAGCCAGTTCTAACACGCTTTGTTTATGGCGAACAGTTACAGGAATATGTGCAGCCATGGTATCTGCTAAACGATCGGCATCATCAATGCGTTGAAGCGCACCTAAAACATCTGCAGGGATTTTTTTATTAAGTTGCAGATAGCTTTCAAATTCATTTAAAACGGCTGCCTTCACCACATCTAATTCTTTTTCATCGCCAAACGTGGTTTCAATCGGCGTGACTTCCGCAGAAAAATGATCTTCACCATCATTTAATTGATTGATTTTCGCGCGTTGTTGCCCTTCCACCAACACTTTCACAGTGCCGTCTGGCAATTTTAATAATTGAATAATATTGGCAATCGTCCCGACATCGAATACATCATCAACGGTAGGTTCTTCTAAATCAGCCTGCTTTTGTGACACCAATAATAATTGTTTGCCCTCATTCATGGCTTCATCAAGGGCACTAATGGATTTTGCGCGCCCAACAAAAAGTGGCATCACCATATAAGGGAAAACGACAACATCCCGTAATGGCAATACAGGAAGTGTACGTTGTTGAGTTCTTTTGGCGTTCATAATTATCTCTCTTACATCAATTCTAATAATTCATTGAATATGGGGATGAGTTGCATAAATTCAAGGTAGGATTTGGCATATTAAGGACAAATCGAGAAATAGGCAAGTAAAGAACCACCTTTATTGATGCTTAATTGGAAAAACCATGGAATACAGGTACAATAAGTGCGGTCAAAAATCAGCATGATTTTACTCAATAAAAAACGTTTGAAAAAATAACCGCACTTTATCCATTATGACAGCAAAACAAACTATTACTTTCGCGACCTTTCAAGAATTACTACCCAATTCTTGCAATCATCCATTAAAAAAACAATTAAGGGATAAAGCCCGTTATTACGGACGCAAATTTTTATTTAAAAAACAATGTGATGCACTGGTTGATTTCTTAAATACTAACCAAACCTGGATTCCACTTTTTCAACAAAATCCATATCGTTTTAATGCATTGCTCGCCACCTATTGTGACAAACGTTTTTCTGCAACTGATCGACTCAATGCCATTACTAATAATCTGTTAATGCTTGAAGAAAAAATGGGTGTAGAATTTTGCCAAAAACTACTCCAAGAAAAATCCCTTTTATTGTCACAATTAACAGATCAACTTGGTATTTATTTCAATATCAACCAGATTGACCCTTTTGAAGGTTATTTTTCTATTAACTTAAAAGACAATGATGGGCGTAGCATTTATGATGCTTCTTTCACCTTTTTAAAGCCAAATAAGTTACTTATTGCTTCAATTCAAGGCCCTTCTTATGAAGAAGCGCAAGAAGCCGTAAAACAAGCCACAAAAGAATTACACGGTGTTCGCCCGATGTTTATGTTGATGAATGTTTTCCGCTTGTTAGCCGAAAAATGGCAATGTGAATTAATCGGTATTCCTCACACTTCACAAGGTAAATATCGCCTATCTGCTCGCAGTAAAATTCTATTCAATTACGATGAATTCTGGCAAGAAAACCAAGGGCAATTAAATGGTCAATATTGGCAATTACCGCTTGAAAGCGCCCGCAAACCATTGGAAGAAATTGCCAGTAAAAAACGTTCTATGTACCGAAAACGTTATGAAATGTTGGATGATTTGAGTGAAAAAATTACTCAATTTTCCTAAATAAAATAGACTTAAGCTGGGTTTAATCGCAATCAAACCCTGTTTAGGTAAACGATTGCTAACCCCGCTATCATTGCATCCTTTTAAAAATCACACTTTGCTTTTTTGCTCATTTTGTGTAGAATACGCGCTCGGCTTATTGATTAATCCGAACACAAGGAGTTCTCCATAATGGAAGCATCAAAGAAAAAGATGAAATTTCCTTCCGCATTTAGCATTCTCTTTATTATTCTTCTTATTGCTATTGGCCTAACTTGGCTTATTCCCTCAGGATCCTACTCAAAACTTTCCTACGACAGCACCGAAAATCATTTTATTGTTAAAACCCACGGAATTCCCGATCAAAGCTATCCAGCAACAGAACAAACCCTTAATCAACTCAATATCAAAATTCAACTTTCTCATTTCACCAACGGCATTATCAAAAAGCCGATTGCTATCCCCGATACCTATCAACGCATTGAACAACACGAAAAAGGCATTACCGATATGATTCACGCCATGGTAGATGGCACCATTGAAGTCGCGGATATTATGATTTTTATTTTTATACTTGGCGGGATGATTGGTGTTATCAACAAAACAGGAGCGTTTAATGCCGGATTAATGTCTCTCACCAAGAAAACGAAAGGAAATGAATTCTCTGTTGTCTTTGCTGTCTGCGTGTTGATGCTGCTAGGCGGTACGGCTTGTGGTATTGAAGAAGAAGCAGTAGCCTTCTACCCAATTCTTGTTCCTGTCTTTTTAGCCTTAGGTTATGATTCTATTGTCTGTGTTGGTGCCATATTCCTTGCTGCATCAATGGGCACTGCCTTCTCTACAATTAATCCATTCTCCGTTGTCATTGCCTCAAATGCTGCAGGGATTCCATTCACTGAAGGGATGGGATTTCGTACACTGGGTCTGATTCTTGGTGGAGCCTGTGTGATTGCTTACATGTATTGGTACTGTAAAAAACTGCGTGCCAATCCTGAATTTTCTTATACCTATGACGATCGCCAAGCCTTCTATGATCTCTATATGAAAGATATTGATCCGAATGCAACCGTTGAATTTACCTTTAGAAGAAAACTGATTCTGATTCTATTTAGTGGCGCCTTTCCTCTCATGGTATGGGGTGTGATGTTTGGGGGCTGGTGGTTCCCTCAAATGGCGGCTTCCTTCCTAGCCATTACCATCATTATTATGTTTATCAGTGGATTGCCTGAAAAAGATGTCGTAAATGGATTTACTCATGGTGCTTCTGAATTAGTCGGCGTCGCATTGATTATCGGACTCGCTCGAGCAGTTAATATCATTCTAGAGCAAGGAATGATTTCAGACACTATTCTCGATTATATGACGCATCTTGTTGGTGGAATGAATGGTGGTGTCTTTATTATTGGTCAGCTCATTGTCTTCATTTTCTTAGGATTGGTTGTACCTTCCTCTTCAGGCCTTGCCGTACTCGCTATGCCAATTATGGCACCGCTGGCTGATACTGTTGGCATTCCAAGAGATATCGTCGTATCGGCTTATAACTGGGGACAATATATTATGTTATTCCTTGCGCCAACAGGATTAGTCCTTGTCACGCTACAAATGCTTGGTATTCCATTCAATAAATGGCTGAAATTTGTCATGCCAATCGTGGGCTGTCAATTTGTTATCTCATCGATACTTCTTCTCGTTCAAGTATTTATGTATGCACACTAAGCAATCAAATAAAAAGCCACGCAATCTAGCGTGGCTTCTTTTTATCATCTTATATTATTTGACAAACTCATCAAACTCTAACTCATAATCATCACCATCTCTGGTGTATTTGATATAACGTGGAAATTGTTCACCTGAGAATTTCTTCACCATAATATCCTTATTACCTGTTTTAAATGAATAAGTGATTTCCGTGACAGTTTGCTTGTTATATTGGATCTGTTTTTCCACTTTCTTCACATTCACATTTTCCATTGGGTAAAGTTTTTTACCGTTTGTAATTTGGAAACTGGTTGGCAATTTATCGTAATAGCTCAACTGAAATGCCATGGTGAATAAGTCAAAAGTCGGTAATGTTAACGGTTCGGTTTCTAACCCATTTTTCACTTTACCGTATTCAATTGTTGTTGGCGAAATTTTAGAAATAGCATAAGGCTTACCATTACGCACATCTTGATAATTCACCATTTTAAATTGGCTCGCAGTTTGCGAACCACGAGAAGTAAACACAATGTTGTACAACGGAATATTAATTTTCGCATTGACTGAATACTGTGAACCATCAGCTTTAAAATGCACATACGCCGGCATTAAATAATTGGAACTGTATTTAATATTATAATCCACCGCAGACCATGCTGTTGGCACATAAGCAATTAATGCAGCAAAAAGGATTTTAAATAACTTCATTGGTTTTCCTTATATATAAAAATAGGTTGCCCTTTAGAGTATCACAGCGAGAAGAAGTTCCCCATTAAAAAACCATCTTATCTGCAGACAAGATGGTTTTCATTTATGTTAGCTTAATGGGAGATTATAAAACTGCACCCGCCATTAAGAAACCGAATAATACAGATAAGCTGATTGCAATCACACCTGGCACTAAGAATGGGTGGTTGAATACATATTTACCGATACGAGTTGAACCAGTATCATCCATTTCTACTGCCGCAATTAAGGTTGGGTAAGTAGGAAGAATGAATAATGCTGATACTGCGGCAAATGCTGCAATTGCGGCTTCCGGAGAAACACCTAATAAAATTGCAGTTGGATATAATGCTTTTGCAGTTGCAGCTTGTGAGTAAAGTAAGGTACTTGCGAAGAACAAGATTACCGCTAAACTCCAAGGGTATTGTTGTAAGAACTCAGCTGATACCGCTTTGATTTGATCGATATGACCTTCAACGAAAGTATTACCTAACCATGCTACGCCAAGCACACAAATTACCGCTGACATACCTGATTTGAAGGTTGCTGCATTAGTAATGTTTGCAGTGTCCACTTTACATGCCATAGTAATAATCGCTGCAGTCGCAAGCATGAAAGAGATAATCGCGTTATCACGAGAAAGAATTGGGTTTTGAATTAAACCAACTGTTTTACTGATTGCAGTTGCATAAAGCATGACCACTAAAATCGCGATAAGGAAAATTGCGACAGAACGTTTTGCATAAGGTTTGATCTCAATTTGCATTTCACCACGCATAGTAATTAAACCTTTTGCTAGACGATCTTGGTAAACTTCATCATCTTTCAAATCTTTACCAAGGAAGTTACAAATCACCGCTGTAATCATACATGCTGCGTAAGTAGTTGGAATCCAAATACCTAACAATTGTAAGTAACTTAAGCCAAAGTTTTTCTCTAATTCTGCAGAAAGGAATACCACCGCTGCAGAAATTGGAGAGGCTGTAATCGCAATTTGTGAAGCGATAACCGCAATAGAAAGTGGACGTGAAGGACGAATACCTTGTTCTTTTGCCACTTCAGCAATCACTGGAAGTGTTGAGAACGCGGTGTGACCAGTACCTGCAAGCACAGTCATAAAGTAAGTTACAGTTGGTGCAAGGAAAGTGATGTATTTTGGATTTTTACGTAGGATTTTTTCAGCTACTTTTACTAAGAAATCCATACCACCCGCAACTTGCATTGCCGCAATCGCCATGATTACAGACATGATAACTGAAATTACATCAAACGGAATGGCACCCGGTTTTAAGCCAAGTAGTGAAAGTGCTACAACACCCATACCACCCATGAAACCGATACCAATACCGCCTAATCTAGCCCCTAGGTAAATAAAGAGTAGGACGACTAAAAGTTGAGCCCAAATCATAATATTTTCTCCATATTAATTTTAAAAATAATTCCAGAACATATATTAACAACAAACTAGTGCATTATCTATATTTATTACTTGGATTAGCCTATTTTATCCGAAAGTGCGGTTAAAATTTGATTCAAATTCTGACCGCACTTTCAATGACTTTCCTAGAAATCCTCAAAGTATTGTTGAATCACTTTTGGATCTTTTGTTTGTGTTAAGGCTAATTGCAATAACACACGTGCTTTTTGTGGATTCAATGTACCTGAAGCCACAAAACCATATTTAGAATCATCTACTTCAGCATCACGTGTGGTGTAACCGGTTGGCACGCGAGATGAACGTACTACTACCACACCATCTTTCGCTGCTTTTTCTAAACGTTCTAAGTGTGCAGCATTCACGTTACCGTTACCTACACCCGCTGAAACAATACCTTGATAGCCCGCATCCAATAATGAATTTAACGGCTCAATTGGTGCATTAGAATAAGCATAAACAATGCCTACTTTTGGCAAGCTGTCTAATTTATCTACGTTAAATGGTGTGTTTACGGTATGTTTACTTTCAGGCGAACGTTCGTAATCCACTTTACTATTGTGGATGTAACCTAATGTGCCATAGTTTGGTGAGTGGAATGTTTGTACGGCAGTAGTGCTCATTTTGGTCACATCGCGCGCACCTAGTACTTCACCATTCATCGCCACTAACACACCACGACCAGATGATTTTTTATCAGTTGCCACCACGACTGCGTTATAAAGGTTTAACGGACCATCCGCACTTTTTTCTGTCGCAGGACGCATTGCACCCACTAATACAATTGGTTTTTCACATTTTGCTGTAAGATCTAAGAAATAAGCGGTTTCTTCCATGGTATCGGTACCATGAGTAATCACAAAACCATCAGTATCTTTACATTGTGCATTAATCGCTTTGGCTAATTTTAACCACACATCATCGCTCATATCTTGTGAACCAATTTTCACAATTTGTTCACCTTTTACATTGGCTAATTGCTTAATTTCAGGCACGGCATCAATTAACGCTTCAACATTGAGTTGCCCTGCTTTATAAGCAGAAGAAACGGCGGTTTCACCGCTTCCAGCAATGGTGCCGCCAGTCGCTAAAATCGTAATATTCGGTAATTCCGCGGCTTGTGCGACCGAAACACCTAATCCAAGCATCATGAGTGCTGTTAATTTTTTTAATTTCATACTTGTCTCCTTTTACGTTAAATAATCTAAACTTGGCTATTCTCTACTTAATTAGACGTAGAATAAACACTAAGATAATAGATTTATGATCCCGATCATGTTTTTACCTATTTGATTGTATAAGCTTTCGCCAACGTTGCGTTTCCTTGATAATTTTTTTGAAAGATAACTAAAGTGCGGTTATACTTAAAGCCTTATTTCATCTGAAGATAAACTCTTATTCATTATCAAAATTAAGTTGAGAACAACATGCAAGAATTTATTCCTCAAGCAATTGAATTTGCTCAAAAACACACTTTTTTAACGATCGCATGGTTTGCTGTCCTTTTTATGACACTTTTCACCTTTTTTAAAAGTGCGACACAAAAATATCGCGTGATCACCAATCCTGAAGCCGTTCATTTAATGAATAACGAAGAAGCGGTGGTGATTGATTTACGCTCTATCGATGAATTCCAACGCGGCCATATTATTGGTAGCGTGAACTTGCTTCCAACTGAAATCAAAAATCACAATGTAGGCAAAATCGAACATCACAAAGAAAAACCGCTTATCATTGTGGATGTTAACGGTGTTTCTTCTGCTACGTCCGCAGAACTTTTAACTAAACAAGGCTTTGAAAAAGTCTATGTGTTAAAAGACGGTTTAGCTGCTTGGGCGGGTGCAAATTTACCATTAGTAAAAAAACATAAGTAAGGATCCTCTATGTCTGAACAAAATCAACAACCTGAAGTAGCAGCTGAAGAGCAACAAGAAGCAGTACTTCAAATTCAACGTATTTATGTAAAAGATGTTTCTTTTGAAGCACCAAATCTTCCTCATATTTTCCACCAAGAATGGAAACCAAAACTTGGCTTTGATTTAAGCACTGAAGCGGTTCAAGTAGGTGAAGATCTATACGAAGTCACTTTAAACATCAACGTAGAAACCACCATGGAAGATTCTGGTGATGTGGCGTTTATTTGTGAAGTAAAACAAGCTGGCGTATTTACAATCAGCGGTTTAGAAGATGTTCAAATGGCACACTGCTTAACATCTCAATGCCCAAATATGCTTTTCCCTTATGCTCGTGAATTGATTTCTAACTTAGTAAATCGTGGTACATTCCCGGCATTAAACCTTTCTCCGGTAAACTTCGATGCGTTGTTCATTGATTACATGAACAAGCAGCAAGCAGCAGCCGAAGCGGAAGAAAATCAGGAAACCCAACATTAATTGTGATAAGGGCAGGCGATACCGTCTGCCCTTTTATTTTAAAGGTGATTGAAATGAACCCATCCCAATCTCCAATTACCATTCTTGGTTGCGGTTCTTACGGAACAGCATTAGCTATCTCATTTTCTCGCAATGGCTCTCCAACCTATCTTTGGGGGCACAATCACGAGCACATTCATCAAATGCAACAGGAACGTCAAAATCGCCGTTTTCTGCCAGATATTGAATTTCCAGAAAGTTTGCATTTAGAATTAGATTTGAAAACAGCCCTTGATCAATCGAAAGACATTTTAATTGTGGTGCCAAGCCATGCTTTCGGCGAAATTCTCTTAAAAATTCGACCGCACTTAAAACCTGATCATCGCTTAATTTGGGCAACCAAAGGATTAGAACGCAACACCGGCCGATTACTACAAGAAGTAGTGGAAGAAACCTTAGGTAAAGCAATTCCAACCGCTGTGCTTTCTGGTCCTACTTTTGCGAAAGAATTGGCTCAAGGTTTGCCAACGGCGATTACCCTTGCCTCTTGTAATGAAAAGTTTGCCTTAGAATTTCAAGCGAGAATTCATTGCAGTCAGCATTTTCGGGTATATGTAAACCAAGATATGATTGGCGTTCAATTAGGTGGCGCCATTAAAAACGTAATTGCGATTGGCGCAGGTATTTCAGATGGTATGGGATTTGGTGCCAATGCCAGAACGGCATTGATTACCCGTGGAATTGCGGAAATTACTCGCTTAGGCGTATCCATGGGGGCTAATACGCAAACCTTTATGGGCATGTCTGGTTTAGGTGATTTAGTGCTCACCTGTACCGATAACCAATCCCGTAACCGTCGATTTGGTTTAATGCTTGGTAAAGGTACCGATAGCCAACAAGCCATGGATGAAATTGGCCAGATAGTGGAAGGTT
>CAJMPC010000012.1:0-18375 GCA_905215245.1 uncultured bacterium
CGTTAACGCACAAAATAATGTGATCCCTCTCTCATTTTTAGAAAATAGATCGGTTTATCTATTGAATTAATTGGTTAAAACTAGATAATGAAACCACTCACTTTGAGTATCTCAATATTTGATCAAACAACGAAACGAATTGCAAAGCAAGATTTCTTTAATGAAATCATTAAGTTAATCATTATTTGGAGATTCTCTTATGAATGCCTATTTTGCAGAATTTTTTGGCACAGCACTTTTAATCCTGTTAGGTAACGGTGTGGTGGCCAACGTATGTTTAAATAAAACGAAAGGGCAAAGTTCTGGTTGGATTGTGATTACTACCGCGTGGGCATTTGCGGTGTATGTGGCCGTTGTTGTGACAGGTCCTTACAGCGGGGCGCACTTAAATCCAGCGGTAACACTTGGTCTGGCAATGAAGGGTGTATTTGCTTGGGAGCTGGTACCAGGCTACATCGCGGCACAAGTGGTGGGGGGCATGGTAGGTGCGTTGTTGGTTTACATTATGTATAAAGATCACTTTGCAGCGACCGAAGAAGAGGGCTTAAAACGCGCTTGTTTCTGTACTGAACCAGCAATTCGTAACTATCCAATCAACTTAGTGAACGAAATTGTTGGTACCTTCGTACTCGTCTTCGTAATTTTCTATCTTGCGGGGGCAAACATCACTTTACCTGGCACAGCAGAAAGCACACCTATTGGTTTAGGTTCTATCGGGGCATTACCAGTAGCCATTCTAGTTTGGGCAATTGGTTTGAGCTTAGGTGGTACAACCGGTTCTGCGAACAACCCAGCTCGAGATCTTGGTCCGCGCTTAACCTTAGGTCTTTTCCTGGGTGGGACATTAAAAACTAAAGCTGACTGGGGATACAGTTGGGTGCCGGTTGTAGGGCCATTTATCGGGGCGGCTTTAGCAGCAGTATTCTATAATGCGATTATGTAATTTATTCAAATAGAAAGAGCGGTCAAAATTCATGATGTTTTTTGACCGCTCTTTTTATATTTAGAAGTTTGATTAAATACAATAATCTTCGAATTCCATTGGCATTTTAGCTTGCAATAAGAATTGTTTGGTGCGCTCTTGCTGTGGATGACTGAAGAATTCAGCTGAGGTATTTTGTTCAACGACCTGACCATTTTCCATGAGAATCACGCGATCTGCCACATCTTTGGCAAAATTCAATTCATGGGTGACGATAATCATTGTCCAACCTTCTTGCGCGAGCATTTTGAGCGCTTGTAACACTTCACCGACGAGTTCAGGGTCAAGAGCAGAAGTGGGCTCATCTAACAAGATAATATCGGGTTTAACGGCTAAAGCACGGGCGATCCCGACACGTTGCTGTTGACCACCAGAAAGTTGAGAGGGATATAAATCCGCTTTTGCTTTTAAACCAACTTTTTCCAATAATGCTAAGGCTTTTTCACGCGCAATCTCTTTCGCTTGTTTTTGTACAACTACCATGCCTTCCATCACATTTTCGAGTGCTGTGCGATGGGGAAATAGATTGTATTGTTGGAATACCATTGAAGAACGACGACGTAATTTTAGTTCATCGGCTTTGCTGATCTTCTTGCTGAAATCAATGGTTAAGCTTCCATCGGTAAATGCTAATACCCCTTTTTCTGGGCGTTCGAGCAAATTTAAACAGCGTAAAAAAGTCGTCTTGCCTGAACCTGATGGGCCTAGAATGGCAACCACTTCACCTTTATTAATTTCAAAATCAATGCCTTTTAATACATGGTGGCCATTAAAACTTTTCTGAATATTCGTGACTTTTAACATAACCAGTCCTTATAAATGGCGAGAAAGGCGTTTTTCTAAACGGGTTTGTCCCATTGACAGCACAAAACAGAATACCCAATAAATGAGAGCCGCTTCACTATAAATTAAAATAAACTCATAGTTTTCAGCTGTGATGTTTTGCGCTACACGAAATAATTCCGCAATCCAAACAAGTGACGCCAGAGACGTATCTTTCACTGTGCTAATGAAGGTATTTGATAGCGAAGGAACGGAAATTCGTAAAGCTTGCGGCATAATGGTACGCACGAAAGCTTGTGTGTAATTCATGCCTATCGCATAAGAGGCTTCCCATTGACCTTTAGGAATCGCAAGAATGGAGGCCCTCACCGTTTCAGCGGCATAAGCACCAATGTTAATGGAGAAGGCAATAATCGCGGTTGGAAAAGGTTCTAGCTTGATACCAACTTCAGGTAAACCGTAGAAAATAATGAAGATCTGCACCAACATTGGCGTGCCGCGAATAATTGAAATATAGGTGCGACAAATGCCCTGCAGAATTTTGGTCATTAAATTGGGATGTGGCAATGTGCAAATCACAGCCACGATAACCGCAATAAATAAACCGCAAAAGAAGGAAATGACCGCAAGGGGGATCGTATATAAAATTGCCCCTTCCATCATAGGCCAAAACGAGCTGATTACATAATCAGCTCGTTCTGCGGTCATAAATGGAAGGCTGGCTAACCAATTATTGAGTAATGTCATCGCCAAACCATTTGATTGAAAGTTGTTTTAAAGTTCCGTCTTTGCGTAGTTCTTCAAGTGCTTGGTTCACTTTTGCAATAAGCGGTTCTTCACCTTTCAAGAAAGCAAAACCGGTTGGGATTTTCTTATCACTTTCTACAGCAATTTTTAAGCCTGCATTAGGTTGTTTTTTGAAGTAATCTAACACCGCAAGCTTATCGTTTACTGTTGCATCAACACGACCTTGTTTTACCGCTTCAAGGTTTTGCGCCAAGCTATCTACAGTCACGATAATTGCACCATTATCACGCGCATCTTTGCTCCAGTTACTGGTTGCAGATTGTGCAGATTTTTTACCTTTTAAATCAGGGAATGATTTAATGCTATCGTTATCAGCTTTCGTCACGATTACGCCAGCAGAGTAGTTATAAGGTGCACTGTAATCATATTTTTTTAAACGTTCTGGGCTTGGATTGGTTTGGTTCGCAATAACATCAAAGCGTTTTGCATTTAAACCTGCATACATGCCGTCCCAAGCGGTTTCTTTAAATTCAACTTTCCAACCTAATTTTTGTGCCACTTTTTCGATAATTTCCACATCGAAACCTGTTAACTTGCCATCTTTGTCGTGGAAAGTAAATGGTGCGTAGGTTCCCTCAGTACCGACTAATAAGGTTTTAGTTTGTTCAACGCGATCAGCTGCGTTAGCAAAAGTAGAAAGGGCTAATCCTGCCGCTAAAAGTGCGGTGCTAAAAAATGATTTTTTCATAAGTATTCCTTTTTTAGATAAATAACGAAAGTGAAATGAATTATAAGAAGCGAAAAAGAAAAGAAAAGTATTATTTATTTATGAATTATTTCTTTTCGTTATATCAAATAAAAGTTGTTTAATTAATAAACAAAAAAGGTCTGTAAAAACAGACCTTAGATAAAATGAATTCAATCAATAGATTAAGCTTCAATACCTTCGAATAATGCTGTACTTAAATAACGTTCTGATGCAGAAGGTAGGATTGCAACGATTAATTTATCTTGGAATTCAGGTAGTTTTGCTAAGCGGTCAGCCGCTGCCACTGCAGCACCTGAAGAAATACCCGCAAGAATACCTTCTTCAGCCATTAAGCGACGAGCGGTAGCAATTGCCGTATCGCTATCTACAGTTTCCACGCGATCAATTAATGATAAATCTAAGTTTTTCGGAATGAAGCCCGCACCGATACCTTGAATTTTGTGTGGACCCGGTTTCACTTCTTGGCCTGCAAGGGTTTGGCTAATAACAGGTGATTCTGTTGGTTCAACCGCCACAGAGGTAATTTTTTTACCGTGATCTAATTTGATTGCACGAGAAATACCGGTAATTGTACCACCGGTACCCACACCGGCAACTACGACATCAACTTTACCTTCAGTATCTTTCCAGATTTCTTCACCAGTAGTTTGACGGTGAATGTCCGGGTTAGCCGGGTTTTCAAATTGTTTTAGCATCACATAATGATTTGGGTTAGACGCCACAATTTCTTCAGCTTTGGCAATCGCACCTTTCATCCCTTTTGAGCCTTCAGTGAGCACAAGATTCACGCCTAAACCACGTAATAAACGTTTACGTTCAAGACTCATGGTTTCAGGCATGGTTAAGGTGATTTTGTAACCGCGCGCTGCTGCTACATAAGCTAAAGCAATACCGGTGTTACCGCTGGTTGCATCTACAATTTCTTTACCCGCGGTTAAAATGCCGTCTTTTTCTGCTTGCCAAATCATATTGGCACCAATACGGCATTTCACGCTGAAGCTTGGGTTACGACCTTCAATTTTTACGACAACGTTACCATTGTGTCCGAAGTGTTTTAAACGAACTAATGGAGTATTACCGATTGAGTATGAGTTATCTGCATAAATTGTCATTTTACTGTCCTTTTATATTTTGGAATGAGTTGATGCAGTAGTTATAACACCGGCTTTTATATAAAAAAAATAGTTAATAGCTATATTTTATAACTAAATGCTATTTATTCACGATGTTATTTCCTGAAGGCTTAATTTCTGTACTCGTAGAACGTGTCACAATTTGTGTTGAACCTGAAGTGCGGTCAAAATTCATATCAAATTTTAATTGTGAGCGATAATTTTCCACCCACATTACGGTTGCACCACAGACCGCCACAGGAATAATCACTAAATTCACAAGTGGCAATGCGGTACAAAGAGTAATTAACGCCCCGAATGTCAGGCTTTGAGATCGTCTTTCACCTAATGCATTTTTCATAATGCCAAAAGAAATTTTATGGTTATCAAACGGGTAGTCACAGTACTGAATCGCCATCATCCAACAGGTAAATAGGAATGTTAGTACTGGAATAATGGTTTGCCCAATAACTGGGATAAAACTCAATAAGAACAAGCCTACAAATTTCGGTAAGCTGTACCATAGTTTTTGCCATTCTCGGTTCAACATACGCGGCACATCTTTCATAATTTCGGCAAAACCATCATTATTAACGGCTTCACCGGTCAGCATTTTTTCGACTTTTTCTGCTAATAATCCATTAAACGGTGCGGCAATAAAGCCTGAAAGTGTCGTAAAGGCAAAATAGAAAAATAAGAGAATTGAGCCAATAGATAGCACGAGCAAAATCACACTTAAAAAGCTTAACCAATCAGGAATAAAGCTCATTACCCAGTCGATCATTGTGGAGATTTGAGAAACAAATAACCAAAATAAGCCTGTAAGCAGGACGATATTCAGTAGAATTGGCATAATCACAAAACGTCGGAGACCTTTTTGCGTAATGAAATGCCAACCCATCACGAAATGATTGAAAGCAGATTTTATTTCATTTTGATCGATCATCATTGTTCCTTTAAATTGAAAAGTAAAAAATACAAAATGTCACAGAAAGACAATATTTTTTGAGAAAAATTCCATCTCATCCCTTTTAATATCTTGTTTGCTTTCCTATTTTTTCACCTGTGGAAATGTGATAGGATTAGCAAAAATCATTGCGTTAAGGAGCAACAAGCATGGACTTAAATACCATTTTGATCATTCTAGGGGTGATTGCTTTAATTGCCTTAGTGGTACACGGATTATGGTCAAATCGCCGTGAGAAATCAAAATATTTTAAAAGCGCGAATACATTTAACCGCACTTCTAAAAACGGTGAGGTCAATCCTTTTTCGCAAGCTGCTGATCCTAATGCGGATATTCGTTTAACACATCGTGCTCAAGCGGCACAGCCTGTACAACAAAATGTTCAACCTAAAGTGGCACCACAGGCAGCAAGCCAACAGCAATTTAATTTTGATGAGCAACGTGCTCAAGTGGATGCGCGTCAAATAGAAAAAAGCGTCGATGATATTAAAATCTCCTTACCAAATCAGCCAGTTTATGAGATGAACACGGCGCAACCTGCTCCTGCGCCACAGCCTGAACCTGTGGTTTATCCTGAAACGAATGTACAACCGAAACCACGTGTGGCAGAGATGACAATCGAAGAATTAGAAGCACAAAGCAGTGATTTTGATGGTGTGAATTCTTCTTCGCCTGAATTGCGTGAGCAATTAGCTGAGATGTCATTAAATCCAACTCAAGAACCTGCTCATGAGAACGTGCATTTTAACTATCACGAACCAGTAGAAGTGGAAAAACCAAAACAAACCACGGGTTTTGTTCAACTTTATGTGATTTCGAATCAAAATCGTGAATTCTATGGTCCACAATTATCTCAATCGTTAGAAAACTTGGGATTCATTTTTGGCAAGCGTCAAATGTATCACCGCCACTTTGATTTAAGTGTGGCAAGTCCGGTGTTATTTAGCGTGGCAAACATTGAACAACCTGGTACGTTTGATTATTACAATATGGCCGAGTTTTCAACTATGGGCGTGGTGCTCTTTATGCAGTTGCCATCACCAGGTAATAATTTGGCAAACTTGCGCATGATGATTCGCGCAGCGAAAACCATCGCAGAAGATTTAGGTGGTGTGGTATTGACTGATCAGCAAGAGATTTTTGATGATATGGCTGAGCAGGATTACTTATCTCGCATCGCATAAAACGCACTAAAAAATAACCGCACTTTGGGCGAGCCGATGGTTCGCCCATTTTAATTCAATGAGCAAACTGTTAGAGAACATTATGAGCCTTCAGCAACAAATTGATACATTACGTCAGGATCTTCGTCGTTATGAATATGAATATCACGTGTTGGATAACCCAACCATTCCTGATGCTGAATATGACCGTTTATTTCATCAACTTAAAGCTTTAGAAGCCGCCCATCCGGAACTCATTACGGCAGATTCACCTACTCAACGTGTGGGAGCAAAACCTCTGTCAGGCTTTGCACAAATTCGTCATGAAATTCCAATGTTATCTTTGGATAATGCCTTTTCAGACGAGGAATTTTATGCATTCGTAAAACGTATTGAAGATCGTCTTATTCGTTTGCCTGAACCTCTCACTTTCTGTTGTGAACCTAAATTAGATGGTTTAGCGGTGAGTATTTTGTATGTGAATGGCGTACTGACTCAAGCCGCAACCCGTGGTGATGGGACAACAGGGGAAGATATTACTGTGAATATCCGTACAATTCGAAATATTCCCTTGCAGCTTTTAATGGATAATCCGCCTGCACGTTTAGAAGTGCGTGGCGAAGTGTTTATGCCACATGAAGGCTTTGAGCGTTTAAATCAACAGGCTTTAGAAAAAGGCGAGAAAACCTTTGCTAATCCACGTAATGCAGCCGCAGGTTCGTTGCGCCAGCTTGATCCAAAAATTACGAGTAAGCGTCCATTGGTATTGAATGCTTATGGTCTTGGTATTGCTGAAGGGGTTGATTTGCCGAATACGCATTATGATCGTTTGCAATGGTTGAAGTCTATTGGGATTCCGGTAAACCCAGAAATCCGTTTATGTAACGGCACAGATGAAGTGTTGGATTTTTATCGTGATATTCAAAATAAACGTAGTGCTCTTGGCTACGATATTGATGGTACCGTGCTGAAAATCAATGATATTGCGTTACAAGAGAAATTAGGTTTTATCTCAAAAGCGCCACGTTGGGCGATTGCTTATAAATTCCCTGCACAAGAAGAATTAACTCGCCTAAATGATGTAGAATTCCAAGTGGGCAGAACGGGGGCAATTACACCTGTTGCCAAATTAGAACCGGTATTTGTGGCAGGGGTAACGGTAAGTAACGCCACATTGCATAATGGTGATGAAATTGAACGCTTGGACATTGCTATTGGCGATACGGTAGTGATTCGCCGTGCGGGGGATGTGATCCCACAAATTATCGGCGTATTACACGACCGTCGCCCAACAGATGCGAGACCGATCATTTTCCCTAAAACTTGTCCTGTATGTGATTCGGCCATTGTTCGTATTGAAGGCGAAGCGGTAGCGCGTTGTACGGGTGGTTTATTCTGCGCAGCACAGCGTAAAGAAGCGCTTAAACATTTCGTTTCTCGCAAGGCCATGGATATTGATGGCGTAGGGGGTAAATTAATCGAGCAGTTGGTGGATCGTGAATTAATTCATACGCCAGCCGATTTATTCAAGTTAGATTTAACCACACTGACTCGTTTGGAAAGAATGGGCGCAAAATCTGCTGAAAATGCATTGGCTAGCCTTGAAAAAGCGAAAAATACGACGTTAGCACGTTTTATTTTCGCCTTAGGGATTCGTGAAGTGGGTGAAGCAACGGCATTGAATTTAGCCAATCATTTCAAAACCCTAGAAGCGTTGCAAAATGCAGATTTAGAAGCCTTACAGCAAGTGCCTGATGTGGGCGAAGTAGTGGCAAATCGTATTTTGGCGTTTTGGCATGAACCACATAATGTCGCGGTGGTGAATGATTTAATCGCTCAAGGCGTACATTGGGAAACCGTGGAAACTAAAGAAGTCACAGAAAATCGTTTTAAAGGCAAAACGGTTGTGTTAACCGGAACCTTAACTCAAATGGGCCGTAATGAAGCTAAAGCCTTATTACAAGACATGGGCGCAAAAGTGAGCGGCTCAGTTTCAGCGAAAACGGATTTCGTGATTGCAGGAGATGCGGCGGGTTCTAAACTGACAAAAGCGCAAGAATTAGGCGTGGCTGTTTTAACGGAAGAAGAGTTCCTTGCAGAAATGCAGTCATAATTAAACAGTTAGAAAACAAAATGGGGCGTAAAAATTACGCCCCATTTTTTATCTCAAAAACACGCTCTAAATTGACCGCACTTCATCTCATCTCAAGATTAAGTGCGGTTTAACTTTTCTTCTTAATAAACGATAGCGGACATTTTAAGCTCTTAATTTACTGGCTCCGCGTTCCAGTTGTTTTGCCAAGCATTCTTTTGAAGCAATAATCTGTTTACCAAAACGTTTATATAAACGTTGTTTTAATTTTGCGAATCCTTTCACTTTAGCACTTTTTTCTGCCCCAAATAACTGCTTAATATGAAGTGTCACCTGACCAATTTCTTGTAAGGCTATACCTGTTTTGGCTTTTAATTCGTTTAATTGGAACGTGATTTTTTCCTGTACATGCTGTTCCAATCGTTGCGTTAATTCTGTCGTATCGGCGGTTTCATTTTGACACAACTGTTCAAATTCGGCGATTTCTGTACTGAAATCTAGCTGTAACCCTTGTTCCAGTTCAATTAATACTGCCGTGCCGTATTCCAATTGTGATGTTAATTGCTGTTGGCTTTGAACTAATTGATTTTGAATGGCTTCACTTTGCTCAATACATTCATTTAATGACTGTTTCATTTCTGTTTGTTGCTGTATGGCAGAGGCTTTTAGTGAATCAATTCGTTGTTGAATTTGCTGCATAAGATCTGACATTCTTTGTACGTTTTCCATTTTCTTCTCCTTTGGGATTTTTAACCGCACTTAAGAAAAGTGCGGTCATTTTGTTAGTTATTTTTTGATGATTTGTTTCACATCAATATCAGTTTTATTCCATTCTTTATCGACTTTACCGATAATTTGAATGTTATCTTGAGGTGCTATCGTTTCACCATTCCATGCTTTTTTGCTGACTTCAATTTGGATTTCTTTTCCACTTGCGTCTTTAAATAAGAAATCCTTTTTACCAATTTGTTTTACAATTTGTCCGTCTAAACGAACTGGTGTGTCATCATTGGCATTTAATGCATCATCAACGGTTTTTACAATAACACTTTCATCGACAAAACCTTGTTGGACGTTGTGCTTGTGACCATCATGGGCGTTGTGCTTGTGACCATCATTAAATCCTTGTGCCATTGCGGTGTTATATACGGCAACAGAAGATAATGCGATAGCTACAACAGTAAGTAATTTTTTCATAGTTTTTTCTCCTAAATAAGATAATCATAAAGTAAGTTGAAAGCTTTGCTTTCAGATGTATTAAATCATTCAAATCTTAATCTTTTCTTAAGTGATTAACATTTTTCAGATTTATTTATCGATTGGATTGTTTGCCTTTCGATGAGTGTATTTAAACAAGAGAATCTTAAGGAAAGATTAAGAGAGGTAAAAAAAATGAAAATTTTTTGAAAATAAAAAAATAGGGCGTTTAAGCCCTACTTTTATGAGAAAAATGCCTTGAAAATCTACCGCACTTTAGCCTGCTACTGCAGGTAAATAACCTGCTTGAATTAAGAATGGCACGATCATAATTGCTACACCAATGATTAATGCAATCACTAAAGTCACATTACCACCGATTACACGATAAGGCAGATTGGGATTCGCTTGACGTGTTTTCCATGCTAATCCGATAGGCAAAATCAAGCAATAGAAGGCACAGAGTAAGCCTGCATAGCTTAATGCGGCGATAAAACCTTCAGGATAATACAAGGCAAACGCAAGCGGTGGAGTGAAGGCTGCGATAGTGAGTATCAAACGGTTGTGTGGCAATTTATAACGTTTAAATAAATCGCCTAAACCTTCAAAGACCCCTAGCATCACACCAAGGAAAGAGGTGATTAATGCAAGTGCTGAGAACACACGCACGATTTCACCCATGATATGAGAATTTGTGATTTGGCGTGTTGCATTGACTAAGCCGTTAAGGGTTGGATCCGCTTGAAGTACTTGCACAAATTCATTTTGGCTTAATACACCGTGAGTCGCTAATTGCCACACTAAATAAGCCACAAGTGGAATCGCTGTACCAATTAAAATCGCTTTACGAAATTGAGTAACACTACCATCTAAATAGCTGTTTACGCTGCCCATGATGATGTGGAAGCCAAAGGAGGTAAAGAAAATTGGCGCTGCAGAGATGACGAAAGCATAATTTAAAGGTAGGGCCATCAGGTTATCGACAGACACTTTTGGTAACATCATGAATAACACAAAAGCAAAGGCAATTAATTTACCGATGAACAGAATACGAGTAGCACCATCAACACCTCTTGTGCCTACAACCACAAAGGCACCGAGTACGACCGTAAATAAAATGATTGAAAGTTCGGAGGAGAGACTTTCAAAGCCAAAAGCCGTTGGTAAACCAGATAATAATGAACCGCCTCCGGTGATGTAGGCCGCAGAAAGGGCGTAAAGTAAAATGAGCAAGCTAAAAGTCGCTAAGACACGCCCAGTGATGCCGAAGTATTTCTCCGCTAGGGTTGCCACACCATCATTCAAGCGATCGGCTGTTTGATACACTTCAACAAAAAGTAAACCGCTATAAACTAACAGCGCCCATAAGCCGACTAATAATAAAACAGTGTAACCAAAACCAATTCCGGCAGAGGTTAATGGCATCGCGAGCATCCCTGCGCCGATAGTCGTGCCGGCAATGATTAAGGCACTGCCGAATGTTTTGTTTTTTAGCATAAAATTGTTCTCCGAGTATAAAATTGAAAAACGAGGTTAAAGCTGACCGCACTTTTCTTTGTAATGATAGCGGCAAACCGAAAGGTAAGAGTCGTTTCCACCAATTTGGATTTGTTCCCCTTCCTTAATGACTTCACCTTGTTCATTTAAACGTAAAACGAAATTGGCTTTACGTCCACAATAACAGATTGTTTTTAATTCTTCTAGTTGATCTGCCCAAGCAAGTAAATACTTACTGCCTTCAAAAAGCTCAGCTTGGAAGTCGGTACGCAAGCCATAACAAAGCACAGGAATCTTCAGTTTATCCACGACATCGCTTAATTGATATACTTGCTGTTTCGTTAAAAACTGGGCTTCGTCAACCAAAACACAATGAATTTTTTCTTCTTGTAAACGTTGGCTCACTTCGGTAAAAAGGTCACTCGTTGACGTAAATAAATTGGCGTCTTCATGAATACCAATACGCGACGTGACTTTGCCTAATCCAAAGCGGTCATCAATGGCTGCCGTATAAACCATGGTGTTCATATTGCGTTCACGATAGTTATAGGAAGACTGCAGCAACGTGGTTGATTTGCCCGCATTCATCGTAGAGTAGTAAAAATAGAGTTTTGCCATTATTTAATCACCCATTTCCAGAAATAATAGGCAATAAATCCTGCAACAGGTGGACAGGCTGCAAGCATAAAGGTACCGTAAGTTGCACCACCGCCAACCATTTTTCCGGCAGCTGAAAGCGCGCTAACGATATCACCACTTGGTGTGGTAAAAATCCATGCGCCAATAATCGCGAGCACTAAAAAACAAGCGATACCGGCTGCACGCATAGCTCTCACTTTAATCATATTTTCCATATTTTTTCCTTAAATTGCAGGGAGTTCAGTCATAGCCCAACGTGGTTTTACATCAATGGCGAGATCGCTATGCTGACCTTGTTTTAAACGTAAAAAGCCCGTATAGGCAATCATGGCGCCGTTATCGGTACAAAATTGAGGTTGCGGATAAAATACTTCACCACCAAGATTTTTCATCATTGTGCCAAGGGTTTCACGTAATTTTTTGTTTGCACTCACCCCGCCAGCAATCACTAAGCGCTTATAGCCCGTTTCTTTTAAGGCGCGTTTACATTTAATTGCGAGCGTATCCACGACAGAATCTTGGAAGGCAAAGGCAATATCAGCTTTGGTTTGTTCGGTTAATTCACCTTCTTGTTTGATCGCCTGATTAATAGTGTTAGCCGCTGAGGTTTTTAAACCTGAAAAGCTAAAATCAAGGCCAGGGCGATCCGTCATTGGGCGTGGAAATACAAAACGATCCGGCGATCCTTTTTCGGCTAAACGTGAAAGTGCTGCACCGCCAGGGTAATCTAACCCTAATAATTTTGCCGTTTTATCAAAAGCCTCACCTGCGGCATCATCAATGGATTCGCCAATGACTTCATATTTTCCTACACCATCAACGCGTACTAACTGTGTGTGTCCACCTGAAACTAAGAGGGCAACGAATGGAAAGTGCGGTCGGTTTTCATCAAGCATTGGCGCAAGTAGATGGCCTTCCATGTGGTGTACGCCAATAGCGGGCACATTCCAAGCATAAGCCAGTGAACGCGCGATCGTTGCACCTACTAATAATGCGCCCACTAAACCTGGGCCACTTGTATAGGCGATACCATCAATTTGATCTGCGGTTAAATTGGCTTCTTCTAATGCGGCTTTAATTAATGGCGCCGTTTTGCGAATGTGATCGCGGGAAGCCAGTTCTGGCACCACACCGCCGTAATCCGCATGCAAGGCTATTTGCGTGTAGAGCTGATTGGCAATTAAGCCTTTGTCTTCATCATAAATCGCGACACCTGTTTCATCACAGGAGGTTTCGATCCCTAAAATACGCATTTTCTTCTCATTTTATTAAAAAAATTGGCAAAGATTTTACCTTGTTTAGCCCGCTTAAACCAGTTCAAACGCCAAATTTTCAGCAAATAGGCGATCTTTCCTTTGCTTTTGCGGGGAAGATCGATTAGAATTGCGTCCTTTATTGAATTTGCCGTTCATTCGGCAGTAATAAAAATTTAAAATTGCAATTAAATTAAACTCATTGAGGTGATTGGCTTATGCCTGTAATTAAAGTACGTGAAAACGAATCATTTGACGTAGCTTTACGTCGTTTCAAACGCTCTTGCGAAAAAGCTGGTATTTTAGCAGAAGTTCGCGCTCGTGAATTCTATGAAAAACCAACTACAATCCGTAAACGTGAAAAAGCAACGCTTGCTAAACGTCACGCTAAACGTAATGCTCGCGAAAACGCGCGCAATACCCGTTTATACTAATCTGTAGTATTTTCTAACTCGAGTTAAGACAAACCGTGAAACCTTTTGGGTATCACGGTTTTGTTGCTTTAAACTCATCGAAAAAAGTCACGCAAAATCAACCGCACTTTCGCATCGTATTCAAGGAGGCAAGGCAATGAAAGGCTCAATTCCACGCCAATTTATTGATGATCTGCTCACAAAATCGAATATTGTCGATGTGATTAATGCGCGTGTGAAACTCAAAAAAGCGGGACGAGATTATCAAGCTTGTTGTCCGTTTCATCACGAAAAAACACCCTCCTTCACGGTAAGTGAAAAAAAACAATTCTATTATTGTTTCGGCTGTGGCGCAAAAGGTAATGCCATTTCATTTTTAATGGATTACGATAAATTAGAATTTGTTGAAGCCGTTGAAGAACTTGCCGCTTCGGCAGGGCTTGAAGTGCCTTATGAAAAACGCCCAAATCAATTCGGCAATAAACCGGATGTAAGCTATCAGACAAAACGTAATTTATATGATTTGATGCAAGAGATTGCGCTGTTTTATCAAGCTCAACTTCCACTAAATATTCCTGCTCAAAGCTATCTTCAGCAACGTGGTTTATCGCCAGAAATTATTGAGCGTTTCCAAATCGGTTATGTGCCCAATGCGATGGATACAGTGTTGCGTCAGTTCGGCAAAAATCGAGAAGAACAGAAAAAGCTGTTTGATTTAGGTATGCTTTCTCGCAATGATCGTGGCAATGTGTACGATAAATTCCGTAATCGTATTATGTTTCCGATTCGGGATAAACGTGGTCGTACGGTCGCTTTTGGTGGACGTGTTTTAACGGATGAAAAACCCAAATATTTGAACTCACCTGAAACCATTACATACCATAAAGGTAATGAACTTTATGGCTTGTATGAAGCCTTACAAATCAATGATGAGCCAGAAAAATTACTGGTAGTTGAAGGCTACATGGATGTGGTGGCATTGGCTCAATTTGGTGTAAATTATGCGGTGGCTTCCCTAGGTACATCGACGACCTCGGAACAAATTCAATTATTGTTCCGTTCAACAGAGCAGGTAATTTGTTGCTATGATGGCGATAGAGCAGGACGTGATGCCGCTTGGCGCGCACTTGAAAACGCTTTACCTTATCTGGAAGACGGACGACAAATTAAGTTTATTTTCCTGCCGGATGGAGAAGATCCGGATACTTATATTCGTCAATATGGTAAAGAAAAGTTTGAAGAATATATTGAGCAAGCCCAGTCTCTCACAGAATTCTTATTCGCGCATTTAAGTCCGCAGGTGGATTTCTCGACGCAAGAAGGACGAGGCAAGCTAGTAGCGCTGGCGGCGCCTTTAATTTGTCAAATCCCTGGCGATATGCTGCGTCTATCATTGCGAAATATGTTGGCACAAAAACTCGGGATCTTTGATCAATCACAGCTTGAAAGCTTAATTCCAAATCAAATAGACAAAGCTGAACCCAAACCTAAAACGCCACAAAAAACCATTAAGAAAACGCCAATGCGTGTGGTGATTTCGCTGTTATTACAGAATTCACAATTGGTGAATCGCATTTCGGATGTGGGTTTACAAGCCTTAAAGCATGAGGCAGGTTACGAATTACTCGAAAAATTGACCGCACTTTGTCGTGAACGAGAAGGCATTACAACAGGGCAAATCTTAGAATATTTTCGTGATACAGAATTCAGCAAGCCCCTTGAAATATTGGCGGCTTGGGATCATCTATTAGATGACTTAGAAATCATTAATGCATTCTCTCAAAACTATCGTCGATTGAATATTCAAGCAATTGAACGTGACATTGAAATGCTTATCGCCAAAGAAAGGGCGGAAGGCTTAACTGATCAAGAACGAGCAATTTTAGTGAATTTGCTCAAGGGAAAAGAAGAGCAGAAAAAACAGTTAGTTAATCCGTCATAACAATGGTAAAATCTCCTGTTCAAAACAAGGGCTTTTATCTTCCAAAAATAACGCAAAACGGGAATAAAAATGGAACAAAATCAACAATCTACCGCCGATCAATATTCAGAACAAATTGAACAGCTTATGGAATTAGGTCGTACGCAAGGTTATTTAACTTATGCGGAGATCAATGACTTGCTTCCAGAAGATTTGATCGATCCAGAATATTACGATAAGTTGTTGCAAACTTTACAGCATGATGCGGGTATTCCGGTTCTTGATGAAGCACCGGAAAGTGATGAAATGATGTTGAATGACACGATTCCGGATGAAGATGCTGTGGAAGAAGCAACGCAGATTTTATCCAATGTGGAATCTGAAATCGGTCGTACAACCGATCCTGTGCGTATGTATATGCGTGAAATGGGAACGGTTGATCTTCTTACCCGTGAAGATGAAATCAGCATTGCAAAACGTATTGAAGAAGGGATTGATGAAGTTCAAACCGCCATTGCAGCATATCCAGAAGCGTTAACAGAGCTATTAAATAATTATGATCAAGTTGAAGCGGGTAATTATCGTTTAGCTGATTTAATTACCGGCTTTGTGGATCCAAATATTGCCGCAGAGGAAGCAGCAAATATTGATGAGAATTTTGCAGACGAAGAGGAAAGTGTTGAAGCCGCTGCAGCTGCAGAAGTTGATGATGAGAGCGATGAGGAAGATGAAAGCAATAGCAGCTCAAGTTCTGATGAGAGCGATTCTGATAACAGCATCGATCCTGAAGTAGCGCGTGAAAGATTTGCGGCATTAAGAGAGCAACACACTAAAACATTAGCAACTATTGCAAAACACGGACGTAGTGGTAAACGCGCAAAAGATCAAATTGCTCTACTCGCAGATATTTTTAAACAATTCCGTTTAGTGCCAAAACAATTTGATGTACTCGTTTTATCAATGAAGAATATGATGAAACGTGTACGTTCAGAAGAGCGTCAACTACAAAAAGTATTAGTTGATATTGCGGGTATGCCAAAAGATGAATTTGAGGCGCTGATTATTGCTAATGGCATCAGTGATGCATGGGTAGCAAAAGCATTAAAATCAACGAAAGCTTGGGCAAAACGTTTACCAAAATATGAAGAGCGTATCCGTTTATCTTTAGATAACTTAGCGAATATTGAACAGCATACTAATCTTACTATCCAACAAATGCGTGAGATTTGCGATGCGGTATCTCGTGGTGAACAAAAAGCTCGCCGTGCGAAAAAAGAAATGGTTGAAGCCAACTTACGTTTTTGATGCGCTTGCTGGCTCCCATGATATTCACAGGATTGGCAGCCTTATCGGTGGAAACGCAGAAGAAGTGTTTAGGCGGATAGATGCAAAGGAGGTCCATCAGCCTTTTGGCCTTGATGTCGTTGTTCTCGATGAGTGCCTGAACAGAGTATTTGTCCTTCTCCGAACGTACGTGCTTGTGGGCAGAGAAATTGGCAACGATGTCGAAGCCTCTCTCCTCGCGGAAGATACATTCGAAGATAGGGTCTGCAAAGTTGAGCGTATAACAGCGGAACTCCTCTGGTACATAAAGACTTTCAGTAGAGCGAATGTCACGGACGAGTTCTGCGAGTCCGTTCTCGTTGAGGTCAACGACAACAACCGAAGCCGGCTCGAAGCGAAGAACAGCCTTGATGAAGCTGGAGCCGATAGAGCCTGCACCACCGATTACACATACTTTCTTACCTTTGATCTCTGCGGTAAGTGTCTCCTTGTTTGCCTCTATATCCGCTGCAAACATGCTGACGGGACGATTGGTTACACTGTCAGCGATGAATTTCTCTAAGTTGAACATATATGTGTTTTATTTCGTAGATAAGTACTCATTTGAAGCGAATGAGAGTATCGAACTCTGGTCTCGCAAGAGATTTGCCTGTGCATTCACCTTTGAAGGCATTTTAGCATTACTTCGCAAGGTTTGCAATACCATTGAGTTCGTTCTGAATGTACTCAAGGCTTGCAATTTTGCTCTTGGTCTCTTCAAGATTCAGACGACGGGTGTTGTCGGAATTGAACTCGGAGAGTTTGCAACGCTTTGCATCGCCCTCGGTGAAGAACTGATCGTAGTTGAGGGAGCGATTATCAGCTGGCACGCGATAGAAGTCGCCCATGTCCTCGGCCTTGGCACATTCCTCGTTTGTGAGGAGGGTCTCGTACATTTTCTCGCCGTGGCGGATGCCGATGACCTTGATGTCTTCCTTCTTACCTCCGAAAAGTTCGCATACGGCTTCGGCTTGAGTCTGGATAGTACATGCAGGAGCTTTCTGAACAAGTATATCACCGTTCTGGCCATGTTCGAAGGCGAAGAGGACGAGATCGACGGCTTCTTCGAGCGACATGATGAAGCGGGTCATCTTGGGCTCGGTGAGGGTGATGGGGTTGCCGTGGCGGATCTGGTCGATCCAGAGAGGGATGACGGAACCGCGGGAGCACATCACATTGCCATAGCGGGTGCAGCAGATTTTGGTGTCGCCGGAATAGCGGCTTTTTGCTACTGCAATTTTCTCCTCGATGGCCTTGGTAATGCCCATTGCGTTGATTGGATACGCTGCTTTATCCGTTGAAAGGCAGATGACGGCCTTCACCCCCGCTTCGATGGCTGCTGTCAATACGTTGTCGGTACCGATGACATTGGTCTGAACTGCCTCCATTGGGAAGAACTCACAAGAAGGAACCTGCTTGAGGGCGGCGGCATGGAAGATGTAATCTACGCCAGGCATGGCGTTCTTGCACGACTGGAGATTGCGGACATCGCCGATGAAGAATTTGATTTTATGGGC
>CAJMPC010000013.1:0-18093 GCA_905215245.1 uncultured bacterium
CCTAAATTGATTTTATTTTCACGTGTTTCAGATTTGAATGCTTCGCCTAAGCCTAAGATAGGATCGGCCGGAGCCGCTTTGATATGTTCAAACATAGCTTTTCCTTATGTATGTGTTGTGAGATGAGTAATTTTATACTTCAGCCGATAGATTTTATCAAGAAGAACCTGATAAAAATTAACCGCACTTTGATGTTTTTCAGAGTGCGGTTTTTTTATGGATGAAACAGATTATTGGCGAGAAGTATAATCGCCGACACAAACCCATTTATAACTGGTTAAGGCTTCTAATCCCATTGGGCCGCGAGCGTGAAGTTTTTGAGTACTTACCGCCACTTCTGCACCTAAACCAAATTGTCCGCCATCGGTAAATCGAGTACTTGCATTCACATACACGGCTGCTGCATCCACTTGATTGATAAATTGTGTGGCTAGTCGTTGATTTTCCGTCAAGATACTTTCTGAATGTTGTGTGCCATATTCACGGATGTGAGCAATTGCCGCATCCATATCTTCAACCACCACAACATTGAGATCGAGTGAACCCCATTCTTGGCGTAGCGCTTGTTCAGTCACTTCTTGCACATCGACATTTGCAGCTTGAAGAATCGAAAGTGCGGTCGATTTTGCATGGAATTTTACTTTTTTCTCGGCTAAATATTTCGCGAGTTTTGGTAGGAAAACATCAGCAATTGAACTTTGAACTAACAGCGTTTCCAGCGTATTACATGTGCTTGGACGTTGGCATTTTGCATTAGCAATCACTGCAAGCGCTTTTTCTTGGTCAGCACTTTCTTCCACAAAAAGATGGCAAACGCCCACACCACCAACAATCACTGGAATGGTAGAATGTTGTTTACAAAGCTCATGCAAACCTGCACCGCCACGAGGAATAATCATATCCACATAGCGATCTAATTTAAGCAGTTGCATCACAAGTTCACGATTCGGATCCGTAATAGCTTGGACTGCATGGCGTGGTAATCCCGCTTGTTCAAGGGCATTTTGTACCACTTCCACCAAAATTTGATTGGAATGTTGTGTTTCTTTTCCACCACGCAAAATTACGGCATTACCGGTTTTTAAGCAAAGACTCGCTACATCAATAGTCACATTAGGACGTGCTTCGTAAATGGTACCAATCACGCCAAGCGGAGTACGGACTCGTTCGATCTTTAATCCGCTATCTAAGGTGCCACCATCAATGATTTTCCCCACAGGATCCGCGAGCGAAATCACATGGAGCACATCATTCGCAATGCCTTTTAGGCGATCTTCGGTTAATAAAAGACGATCAATTAATGCTTCTGATAAGCCATTTTGTTTTGCAATTTCAATATCTTTTTGGTTCGCCGCAAGAATACGATCCGCTTGCTGTTCTAATTGATCTGCAATAATACTGAGCGCATGATTTTTTTCAGTGGTGTTTAACTGCGCTAAAATAAAGGCCGCATCTTTAGCCTGTTTGCCCATTTGTTCTAACATAATTATTCCTTTTAATTATTTTGTTTTCTTCGGTAATTTATCATTTGTTTCATCTTCTTGCTCTTGGAAATCGAAAACAGGTAGTCCCCAGCCAAATCGAACAGCAAGTAAACGCAGTGCAAAACCGCTGAATAAAGTCAGTAAAATCGTAAACGTATGATCTAATTGAATATGTTGTAATGCCATATACATCACAGCAGAGAAGAATGATACACTGGCGTAAAGTTCTTTTTGGAATACAAGGGGAATGCGGTTACAAAGTAAATCACGCAACACACCACCAAATGCCCCCGTCACCGTTGCCGCAATGGATGTAACGGTAAAACCATAACCCATATCAATAGCAATTTGCGCACCGATAATGGAATACACGATTAATCCTAAGGCATCTAATACCAAGAAAATTGTGCGGAAGTAGCGCATGAAATGTTTGATGAAAGGTGCGATAAAAACCGTTAATACCGCTGCACCAGCCACCATAATGAAATATTCAGGATGTTTAACCCAGCCAACAGGGTAGTGCCCTAATAATACATCGCGTACCGTACCACCGCCAATCGCCGTTACACAGGCGATAATAATGACCCCGAAAATATCCATTTTTTCTCGTCCAGCGGCTAATGCGCCGGTAATTCCTTCGGCAGTTATTCCAATAATATAAAGTACGCTTAATAGCATTTTTTTGTGGTTCCTAAAGTGCGGTTATCATTTTGCTTATTTTAAAAGGGAATGAGTCAAAATGCACGAAAGCCATTAAAAAAAGCTGTAAATTTTGGCATAATGACGCCTTCTTTTTCTAATCGAGAATCTTATGTCAGAAGAACAATCCAAACCCTTAGCCGCATTTCTTGCTCTCTTGCCAATTGGGTTGCTATTAATTATTGAATTTTTTGCAGAGTCTTTGCAATCTGCTGAAAAACAGATTCCTCATTTAGCCTTTGGTGTGCTGATTGCTCAGTTACTTTGTTTGGTTGCGTTTATTAAAGGCGAAATTTGTCCGGGACAACGTGGACGTTTAATCAAAGCAAATGTCTGTTTTGCACTTTATTGGTTAGTTTGGCTTGGAATGAGCTTAGCCTCATCACATCATTACGTGATGACTGATATTGTCAGCTTATGCGGATTATCTGCTGTATATGCAGTATGGAAACAACCTAAGGATGAAGTCGCTCGCCGTGGTTTTCTCTTAATGGCATCGTTGGTAAGTGGATTGGGTGTGATTGCGTATTTGATGATTTTCTTTGGCAATCCAACACCAAATTTCGTGCAATATAATCCATTGGCACAAGCGGTGATGGGCGTATTGTTAGCGAATTTATGTTTGTCTGTTTCTCGTAATCGTCTGCAAGGTTTCATTGCGTTACTGCCATTATTGATGATTTTACTGCTTGCACTGAATGCGTTGGCAGTACTGATCTTTATTATTTATCAAGGTGTAAGTGCGATCAGTTTTGATGGTGTTTTCGCATACGGTATTTATTTTGTTCTTCATCTAGTAATAGCAGGTGTATTGCTTTTGCACAGTGTTAATAAATGGAAACTCAGTTATAACAGCTTACTCATTTTATTCTTTATGGCGGCGAGTTTGGCTGTCTGGGCAATGTTTATTTAATGGATAAAATAAAATCTTATGCCGCCCCGATGTTAGTAGTGGGCTGCGTGCTATTTGGTTTAGGAAGCCTGATTGTTAAGTTTGTGCCAGTGGGTGGTTATGCCATTGCATTTTGGCGTTTACTTATTGCCTCTTTTATTTTCTGGTTCTTAATGAAATTAAAAAGACAGCGTTTCCCTAAAAGCCGTAAAGCGATGATGTATGCCGCATTAGCCGGCATCTTTTTAGCTTTTGATTTATCCTTTTGGCATGAAAGTGTATATGCGGTAGGGCCGGGGATTTCAACGTTGCTGAATAGCTTGCAGATTTTCTTTTTGGCCGCAATTGGCTATTTTTTCTTTGGTGAACGGCAAACGAAATTACAAATGTTAAGTCTTTTTTTAGCGGTTGCGGGTGTAGTCTTAATCTCAGGGGAAGAGTTACAACATAATTTTGACGACATGTACGGCATTATCATTGGGCTCATTTCGGCAGGCATGCTTGCTGCTTCAATGATTATGATTAAAAAAGTGCACGAAGAAGAACCCACCGCTTTATTTTCGTTAATGTTTATTTTGAGTTTAAGTGGTGCGATTGTCTTAATTGTTCCTTCGTTGATTTTTAATTCCGATAACCTCTATCCTACCACTTTCACCGATTGGGGATTAGTCTTCATTTATGGTGCAGTGATGCAATGTGTCGCCTGGGGTATGATTGCTTATACCATTCCTTATTTATCGTTAGGCTTAACGGGTTTATTACTTCTTTCTGAACCGGTGGTGGCGCTCGTAATTGATTATTTTGGATTAGATAAGCCCATCAATCATTGGCAATGGGCGGGGGCAGTGCTGACATTAGTGGCGATTTATCTGGGCTCTCAAAAAAACAAAACCACTTAAAACAAAAAAGTGCGGTAAATTTCACCGCACTTTGTCTTCACATTAAACCAATTACTCAGCTGCTTTCTTTTTCAAGTATTGATAGAGCTCGTCTTTAATCCGTAATTTTTCTTTTTTCAAGTTCTCAATTTCCGTATGAGTAGCGAGTTCTATGTTATCAATCTTATTTTTGATCTCTTGGTCTAACACATTGTGTTTTTCAAACAAGCGATCAAAATAAGCATCTTTGTTTTTGAGATTAGTAATTAAATCGCGAAATTCAGGAAACATAGGTTACTCCTCTTGGTTAACGTTCATTTTCATTATAGAACTTTTTTTTGCTGTTTCTAGTGCCTCATTCTCAGAATTTGACAGAGATCACAAAATTAAATCATAGCAAAGTGCGGTCATAAAATTGGATGTTTTTGAAGAGGTTAATAAAAGAAAAATCAGGGTTTTAACTGGTTTATTTGCTCAAAGCACGCTAGAATAAAGGTATCTGTTTCATAATGAAAAATAGGGAATTCCAATGATCGATCCAAATTTACTCCGTAATAATCTGGCTGAAGTAGCAGAAAAATTAAAAGTAAAACGTAACTTTATTCTTGATACGGAAAAACTTACCGCATTAGAAGAACAACGCAAAGATTTACAAGTAAAAACTGAAACATTACAAGCAGAGCGTAACGCGCGTTCCAAAGCTATTGGTGCGGCAAAAGCACGTGGTGAAGACATTGCACCATTATTGGCTGAAGTAGATAACATGGGCGAACAGCTTAATGAAGCGAAAACCCAACTTGATGCGGTGTTAGCAGAAATCAATCAAATCGCGTTAAGTATTCCAAACATCCCGGCAGATGAAGTGCCATTAGGTAAAGATGACACTGAAAATAAAGAAATTTTACGTTGGGGTACACCGCGTACATTTGATTTTGAGATCAAAGATCACGTGTCATTAGGTGAAGATGCCAATGGCTTAGATTTTGCAGCAGGGGCTAAATTAGCCGGTGCGCGCTTTGCGGTAATGAAAGGCAAAATTGCTAAAATGCACCGTGCATTAGCACAATTTATGCTAGATCTTCATACCGAACAACATGGTTATTTAGAAGCTTATGTACCTTATTTAGTCAACCATGCGACCCTTTATGGAACAGGTCAATTACCAAAATTCGGTGAAGACTTATTCCATACTTTAGCGCTAGAAGGTGAACAACCTTACGCGTTAATCCCGACAGCAGAAGTACCGGTAACTAACCTTGTCCGTGATGTGATTGTTGACGAAGCAGATTTGCCAATCAAAATGACTGCACATACACCATGTTTCCGTTCTGAAGCAGGATCTTATGGTCGTGATACCCGTGGTTTAATTCGTATGCACCAATTCGATAAAGTGGAAATGGTACAAATCGTAGATCCAGATAAATCTATGGAAGCGCTTGAAGAATTAACAGGCCATGCAGAAAAAGTATTACAACTTTTAAATTTACCATATCGTAAAGTATTACTTTGTACCGGTGATATGGGCTTTGGTTCTTGCAAAACTTACGACTTAGAAGTGTGGGTGCCTGCACAAAATACTTATCGTGAGATTTCTTCTTGCTCAAATATGTGGGATTTCCAAGCCCGTCGTATGCAAGCACGTTGCAAAGCGAAAGGGGATAAGAAAACTCGCTTAGTACACACATTACATGGTTCTGGTTTAGCAGTCGGTCGTACTTTAGTAGCCGTGCTTGAGAACTACCAAAATGCAGACGGCTCAATTACGGTGCCAGAAGTATTACGTCCTTACATGGGCGGATTAGAAGTGATCTGCAAATAATCCAAAATATATAAATTCAATTTAGGGCTAATGTTTATTAGCCCTTTCTTTCATCTAGAGAAATGAGATTTTTATTCTAGTCTTTGAGATAAATCCACATCAATATTCATGCATTTAGAGGTAATCTTATAAGGTATCAATTTTTAGGAGAATCATAATGACTGATAAACGACCATTTCCATTACCAACAGGGTATTTTGCGATTCCATTAGGTTTAAGCGCTTTATCTTTAGCCTGGTTGCATATGGGCGATACGCTCTCTTTTTCTCGAAATGTGAGTGATATTATTGGCATAACGTCTGTTTCAGTATGGGCACTTTTCGTCTTGCTCTATATTTATAAAATGATTTATTTCTCTCAAGAAGTACGAGATGAATATTGTTGTCCGATACGTTTTTCTTTTCTTGCATTAATACCTATTACAACGATGTTAAGCGGTGATGTTCTGTATCGTTGGTTTCCTCTTATTGGTGAGGGATTAATTTGGATCGGGACGATTGGGCAATTATTGTTTGCTTCAGTGCGTATTAGTACGTTATGGAAAGATGGCACATTTGAGGAAAAATCGACACTGCCACCTTTTTATTTGCCCTCTGTGGCGACTAACTTTACAAGTGCCTCATCATTAGCCTTGTTAGGCTATCAAGATTTAGGCTATTTGTTCTTAGGTGCAGGGATGATTGCTTGGATTATTTATGAACCGGTGTTATTCCAACGTTTACGCGTGTTGCAGATAGAACCACAATTTCGTCCAACAATGGGGATCATTCTTGCCCCAGCATTTGTGGGCTCGTCGGCTTACTTATCGCTTAATGGGGGAGAGATCGATCTTTTCGTTAAGCTCTTATGGGGATACGGTTTTTTACAAATGTTCTTTTTAATTCGCCTGTTTCCTTGGATTAGTGAAAAAGGACTGAATATTGGCTTCTGGGCTTTTTCATTCGGATTAGCTTCTTTAGCGAATGGGGCGGTTTCTTTTGTTCACCATAACGTACTGAGCGGATTGGCAAACGGTGCATTTATCTTTGCTAACTTGATGATGAGCGGTTTGGTGCTGATGACATTAGGAAAAATTTTCAAAGGACAATTTTGGTTAAAATAGCTTAAATAAAAAGTGCGGTTAAAAATGACCGCACTTTTTTTATGAATTTTTAAAATAACAACCTATCATTTACAAAAACTAGACATGTCGTTTTGCTGTTGATGTAAATGCAATTTTATCTGGTCGATAGCTAATACTCCCATATTGAAACGGTCGACCATCAGCCAAATAAGTGGTACTCGTCACATTCACAACCATGTCATACTCACCAAGATCGATCGCCTTTTTTTCTTCTTCATTTGCATAACGAAAGACAATTTTTCGTTGTGAGTGACTAATTTTTAATTTTAATTCGTTTTCTAAATAGTGATAAATAGAGTGCTCAGCGATTTCTCGGCTAATAAAAGGCACGATGCGGCGATCAAAATAAGAAACCTCATATTCAACCGCTTCACCATCAATTTCACGGAGACGAGCAATGCGGTAGAAATCGATCTGATCATCGACATTAAAAATATGCATCAGCTCTTCTTCACCTTGCACAATATACAAGCTGGTTAATGTGGTTTTTACTTGGTGTGTTGAGGCACTATTTAATTCGCTGACGGTTTTAATTTCAGAAAGCATTTGTGGTTTAGATAAGTCATGCTCTAAAACAATCGAATTTCGGCCTTGTTGCTTTTGAATATAGCCATCAATTTCAAGTAAAGAAAGCGCTTTTCGAATAGTATCCTTGGAAAAACCATAGCTTTGCATGAGTTCATTTTCACTCGGGAGTTCTTGCAATGGCGCTAAATTACCATTGTTAATTTGGGTCTTTATCTCGTTATAGACCTGCTTGTACTTGCTCATTTTTTAATCCTTTTATCGACCGTTTGTTCCGTAGGTGTCGCCATAGCATATCATAAAATCATAAATGTTATACGTATAAAATGTGATATTAGTCACTCTTTTACGAAAATGCTTTAAACTTTTACGTATAAGTTGTTGCATAAAAATACGGTTAGGTTAGAATGAGCCAAAATATAACTTCCTAGAGGAAATATTATGCTTACTCGTTCAAGTGGTGTTCTTATGCACATTACCTCGCTACCAAATGCATTCGGGATTGGTAGCTTTGGGCAATCGGCTTATGATTTTGTCGATTTTTTAGTTGAAACTAAACAAACTTATTGGCAAATTCTTCCACTTACTACCACCAGTTATGGTGATTCACCTTATCAATCTTTCTCTGCAATTGCAGGTAATACTCACCTTATTGATTTTGATTTACTAACCCAAATGGGCTTGTTGAAAGAATCTGATCATGCTTCAGTCAATTTTGGTGATGATCCAACTAGCGTGGATTATGAACGTATCTTCTACGCACGCCGTCCGATTTTAGAAACAGCCGTAAAAAATTTTTTAGCGAATCAATCACTCCAAGCTGATTTCAATCACTTCGAGAAAAAAAATCGATTATGGTTGGACGATTTTGCTGAGTTTATGGCAATTAAAGGGCATTTTGGCAATCAAGCATTGCAAAAATGGGATGATAAAAAAGCTGTAGCACGAGATCCAAAAACATTAGAAAAATATCGCACCCTGTTAGCGGAGCAAATTCAGTACTTTAAAGTGACGCAATATTTCTTCTTTAAACAATGGAGTGAGTTAAAACATTACGCGAATCAAAAAGGCATTAAGATTATCGGTGATATGCCGATTTATGTGGCGGCAGATAGCGTGGAAGTTTGGACAAAACCTGAACTCTTCCAATTAGATAAAGAACGTAATCCGCTTTTTGTTGCGGGGGTTCCAGCCGATCAGTTCAGTGCAACGGGGCAACTTTGGGGCAATCCGCTTTACGATTGGGAAGAACACAAAAAACAAGGCTATGCTTGGTGGATTCATCGTATTGAAGAAAGCTTCAAGATTTATGATGTACTTCGCATCGACCATTTCAAAGGTTTTTCCGATTATTGGCAAGTGGATGGAAAAGCCGATATTGCCAAATATGGTAGTTGGCAGCCAGGTCCAGGCTATGATTTATTTAAAGCTGTTAAAGAGCAATTGGGTGACTTACCGATTATTGCTGAAGATTTAGGTAATATTGATGATAAAGCCAGAAAATTGCTTGCAGATTGTAATTACCCAGGCATGAAGATCCTGCAATTTGGTTTTGAAGATGTCAGCGGAAAAAGCTTAGATAGCCCGCATTATTGCATCCCGCATTCCATTGTTTATACCGGTACACATGATAACGATGTGACTAATGGTTGGTATAACGGACTTACCGAACAACAGCAACAATATATTAATGATTATACGCATCGTAGTGAGGATGAGTCGATTTGCCAAGCGATGATTCGTCAGCTCTTTGCAACCGTTAGCAATACGGCGATTGCCACAATGCAAGATGTTTTAGATTTGCCTGCGAGTTCAAGAATGAATGTTCCTTCAACAATTGGTGGAAACTGGCAATGGAGAATGCAGCAATCAGATTTAACGCAAGATAAAAAAGACTTTTTAGCAAAAATGACCACGTTATATCAACGTGCTAATCAGGAAAACCCAATGATTAAATTTAGTACATTTGTAAAAAACGAAACCAATAAATCGCTTGAACAATTAAGCGATAAAGAAACTTATATTCAATTATTAAATTACGTAAAAGCACTTTCTGCAGATAAACCTAAAAACACGGGTAAACGTAAGGTTTACTATATCTCAGCAGAGTTTTTAATCGGTAAATTACTTTCTAATAACTTGATTAACCTTGGTGTGTATCAAGATATCAAAGCGGAATTAGAAAGTGCGGGTAAATCATTAAGCCATATTGAAGATATTGAGCCAGAACCATCTTTAGGAAATGGTGGTTTAGGGCGTTTGGCTTCTTGTTTTATTGATTCAATGTCTACCCTTGGCTTAAATGCTGAAGGGGTAGGTTTAAATTATCATTATGGTTTGTTCAAACAAGTCTTCAAAAAGAATGAACAACATGCAGAGCCTAATGATTGGATTGAGGATAACTCTTGGTTAATTCCAACGGATATTAGTTATGAAGTGTCATTTAAGAAATTTACGTTAACTTCTAAATTAGATCGTATTGATATTTTAGGTTATAAGAAAGACACGAAGAACTATCTCAACTTGTTTGATATTAAATCAGTGAATCCTAAACTGATTAAAAAAGGTATCGAGTTTGATAAAACTGCGATTGAAGAAAATCTGACTTTATTCCTTTACCCAGATGATTCAGATAAAAATGGGGAATTATTACGTATTTATCAACAATACTTCATGGTATCAAATGCTGCACAATTATTAATTGATGAAGCGATTGCACGTGGTAGTAATTTACATGATTTAGCGGATTATGCGTATGTACAGATCAACGATACACACCCTTCAATGGTGATTCCTGAATTAATTCGCTTATTAACGGAAAAACATCAGATTAAGTTTGCTGAAGCCGTTGAAATTGTACGTAATATGGTGGGCTATACAAACCATACCATTTTGGCTGAAGCATTGGAAAAATGGCCACTCGCTTATTTAGATGAAGTGGTACCTCATTTAGTGGTGATCATTAAAAAATTAGATAAATTAGTGCGTGCAGAATATAAAGATCCAGCCGTACAAATCATTGATAAACAAAAACGTGTGCATATGGCGCATATGGATATTCACTTTTCAAATTCTGTAAATGGTGTGGCAGCATTACATACGGAGATTTTGAAAAATTCAGAACTTAAAGCGTTCTATGCGTTATATCCTGAAAAATTCAATAATAAGACAAACGGCATTACCTTCCGTCGTTGGTTAGAGTTTTCTAACCAAGCATTAGCCGCTTACATTAAAGAATTGATTGGCGATGAGTATTTGCATGATGCAACGAAATTAGAGAAATTGTTAGCCTTTAAAGATGATAAAAAGGTTCATCAACAATTAGCGAAAATTAAGTTTGAAAACAAATTAGCACTAAAAGCGTACCTTAAAGAAAATAAAGGTATTGAGTTAGATGAAAACTCAATTATTGATACGCAAATTAAGCGTTTCCATGAATATAAACGCCAACAAATGAATGCACTTTATGTGATTCATAAATACTTAGAAATTAAAGCAGGTAAATTACCAAAACGTAAAATTACGGTGATTTTTGGCGGAAAAGCTGCACCTGCTTATGTGATTGCACAGGATATTATTCACTTGATTCTTTGTTTATCTGAGTTAATCAATAATGATCCTGAAGTGAACAAGTATTTAAACGTGCATTTAGTGGAAAACTATAATGTGAGCGTGGCGGAAAAACTGATTCCTGCAACCGATATTTCAGAACAAATTTCACTTGCCTCTAAAGAAGCTTCCGGTACAGGGAATATGAAATTTATGCTGAATGGCGCATTAACGTTAGGCACAATGGATGGCGCTAATGTTGAAATTGCAGAATTAGCCGGTGCTGAAAATATCTATACATTCGGTAAAGATTCAGAAAGCATTATTAAACTTTATGAAACAGTAGGTTATGTTTCAAAAGTGTATTATGAAAACGACAAAGAGATTAAAAGAGCAGTTGATTTTATTCTGAATCCGGCAGTGGTGAAATTAGGCAATAAAACACGTTTAGAACGTCTTTATAACGAATTATTGAATAAAGACTGGTTTATGACGTTAATTGACTTTAATGCTTATGTCGAAGCGAAAGAACAAATCTTAGCCGATTATGAAGATCAAGATAGTTGGAATGAGAAAGTCGTTCACAATATCGCAAAAGCGGGCTTCTTCTCATCTGACCGCACGATCGCTCAATATAATGCAGACATTTGGCATTGTGAGGGCTAAGGGGAAGCAATGAAACTACTTACCCTGAATGTACACGCTTGGTTAGAAGCTAACCAAGCGGAAAAAATAGAGATTCTTGCTGAGACTATTGTGGAAAAGGGTTATGACATCATTGCCTTACAAGAGGTTAACCAATTGATGTCGTCTCCTGTTATTTCGCCAACATTAAAGCAAGATAACTATGGTGTCATTCTGTTAAATAAAATCAATCAACGCGTTGCACAGAAATACTCGCTTTTTTGGAGCAATTCGCATATTGGTTACGATAAATATGATGAGGGCATTGCGTTTTTAACGCGCTTGCCCGTTTATGATGTTGATGCGTTTTATTGTAGCCAACATCAACGTCTTGACTCGATTCTCTCGCGTAAAATCATTGGCTTGACGGTAGAATATCAAGGCCAGTTAATTGAATGTTATTCTTGCCATATCAATTTGCCAAATTGTGATGGAGAAAACCAACTTGATAATGTTCGTTATATTGTAGAGCGAAGTCAAAGTGCGAATCTTAAAATCCTGATGGGGGATTTCAATACTGATGCAATAAGCGATCAGCAAGCTTACCAGCAGATTAAATCCTTAGGCTTATTCGATACATTTGAAATGGCAGAGCAAAAGGATAGCGGTATCACTGTGGAGAAAGCGATTGACGGTTGGAAAGGCCATAGTGAAGAAAAGCGATTAGATTATATTTTTTTAAACCAAGCAAAAAGGGTTTTATCCAGTCAGGTTATTTTTAATGGAAAAAATAAACCGATTGTTTCCGACCATTTTGGCGTAGAAGTAGCTCTCATCTTGTAGGAGAATCAATATGAAAAAAATGCTCAGTTTTGAATTTTGGCAAAAATTCGGTAAGTGCCTAATGGTTGTGATTGCTGTGATGCCAGCCGCGGGTTTAATGGTGAGTATTGGTAACTCACTGCCTTTGATTAGCGATGCGAAATGGCTAGCGCTTGTCGGAAACATTATCGCCCAAATTGGTTGGGGGATTATTGGTAACCTTCATTTATTATTTGCTTTAGCGATTGGTGGTAGCTGGGCAAATGAGCGTGCGGGCGGGGCATTTGCAGCAGGCCTGGCTTTCATTTTAATTAACTTAATTACCGGTAACTTTTTCGGTGTGAAACTTGAAATGCTAGCGGATCCAAATGCACATGTAAGTACAATATTGGCCGGTGAAATTCCTGTGGCGAATTACTTTGTGAATGTGCTTGGGCAACCTGCGTTAAATATGGGGGTGTTCGTTGGTATTATCGCCGGTTTTGTGGGGGCAACAACTTTTAACCGTTATTACAATTTCCGTAAATTACCTGAAGTACTGACGTTCTTTAATGGTAAACGCTTCGTTCCTTTCGTTGTTATTTATCGTTCTGTATTAGTGGCGATCTTCCTATCATTATTCTGGCCTTTAGTTCAAACAGGAATTAATCATTTCGGTCAATGGATTGCTAACTCACAAAACTCAGCGCCAATTTTAGCACCATTTATTTACGGTACCTTAGAGCGTCTATTGCTTCCATTTGGTTTACACCACATGTTGACTATCCCAATGAACTACACCTCATTAGGCGGTACTTATGAGTTCTTAACCGGTGCACAACAAGGTAAACAAGTATTTGGTCAAGATCCACTTTGGCTTGCCTGGGTGACTGACTTAATCAACCTTAAAGATGCAGGTAATTTAACGCAATATAACGAACTTCTTTCAACTGTGACACCTGCTCGCTTCAAAGTAGGACAAATGATTGGTTCAACCGGTATCTTAATGGGCTTGACCCTCGCAATGTATATCAATGTGGATGAAGACAAGAAAAAACTCTATAAAGGGATTTTCCTTTCTTCTGCACTAGCGGTGTTCTTAACAGGTGTGACCGAACCAATCGAATACATGTTTATGTTTGTTGCATTACCGCTTTATATTGTTTATGCGTTAGTACAAGGTTGTGCTTTCGCCATGGCAGATATTGTTGACTTACGTGTGCATTCATTCGGTAACATTGAGTTCTTAACACGTACACCAATGGCGATTAAAGCCGGCATTGGTATGGATGTAATCAACTTTATTTGGGTATCTATCCTCTTTGCAGTGGCTATGTTCTTTATCGCGAACTTTATGATTAAGAAATTTAACCTTGCGACAGCAGGCCGTAATGGTAACTATGATGCAAAAGGTTCAGATGAAGCTCCTAGCAATGAGCCAAAAGTTGCGGATGCTAGCACGCAAGTTATTCAAATCATCAACTTACTTGGTGGACGTAATAATATTGCAGATGTTGATGCTTGTATGACACGTTTACGTATCACCGTGCATAATCCAGATTTAGTGGGTGATGAAGCAAGCTGGAAACAAGCGGGTGCAATGGGCTTTATCGTGAAAGGTTCTGGTATCCAAGCGATTTATGGACCAAAAGCAGATGTCTTAAAATCCGATATTCAAGATGTGCTTTCATCTGGCGTTGACATTCCTAAAATGTAATTTTACCTAAATATCTATTTTATCCCCGCCTTCAAGGCGGGGATATCATCTAAATACCTCATCTCGATACTGCTCATCTTCAATCTATCCCAAGAATCCTTTTATTTGATACTATCAACGTACAAAATATTGTCACAACTTTGGTGCTATAAAAAATACCGCCCGTTGTGTAACGAGCGGTATTTGTAGTATTAGAAAGGAAGTGGTTATTAAATGATTAATTGACCGACAATACTGCGAGTTTCTTCTCGTACTTCGGTAAGTTTCACTTTCACCAAATCACCGATTTTGTAACGGCGTTCCCCTTGAATATACAGTGCTAATTCATCAGCATTCACTTGCATTTCATCTTTATTTGGATGCAACGTGGAAGCTGGTACGAACATGGATGCACCATTTTCTAATAATTGAACACGTAAACCGCCACGCATCACATCTTGCACTTCTGCATCAAATTCAGCATTTTCAGCGACTTTGTCAGCAAGATAGCGACAATATAACCAGTCTGCGATATCACGCTCAACCAAGCGATTTTGGCGACGGGCTTCTTGCAAGCGAGCAAGCACTTCATCTTGTGGTTTTTCACAAGCTTGCTGTGTGAGCACGGCTTTAATTAAACGATGGTTCACCATATCGGAATATTTACGGATAGGCGATGTCCAGGTCGCATAACCTTCTAATCCAAGCCCAAAATGTGGAGCGAGTTCGGATTTAAACTCCGCAAAGGTTAAATAACGACGTAAACGGAATTCTAAATAGTCACCTTCAATCGGTTCAATATCATGACGCATTTGGCAATAACCTTTTAAGGTTGCCAAATTTTCCACTGAATAACGTTCAGCAAGTTCAGCTTGATTTTCTTCATTGGCTAAATTTGCCATTAAGAAATTATGGGCATTTTCTAAGAACTTCTTATCAAAGCCAGTATGTGTATTGAAAATACCGGTTTGTGCATGCTCCGCTAAGAATTGAGCGGCACAAATGTTGGCAATGATCATGGATTCTTCCACGATTTGATTTGCAATACGACGATATTCCGCTTTAATTTCTTTCACTTTGCCATTTTCAGCGAGAATAAAGGAGTAGTCCGGTTTCTCTTTAAATAAAAGAGAATGCGTTTTACGCCATTGAATACGCGCTTGAGTAAATTGATGTAACCAATCAATTTGTTGGGCAATTTCAGGTGTTTCCGGTTGCCATGCATCTGGTACTTGTTCTAAATAATCTGAAATCTTGTTATAGGCTAATTTTGCTTTAGATTGTACATAAGCGGACACAAAACGTGGTTTCGCTGTGATGTTACCGACAAGATCTGTTTCAATGTAACACACTAATGCAGGACGAGTTTCATTTGCCATTAATGAACATAATTCATCAGATAATTCACGAGGCAACATTGGGATATTAAAGCCAGGCAAATAATTGGTAAAACAACGCTGTTTCGCATCTTTTTCAATTTGTGAATCTGATGCAATGTAAGCTGTTGGATCAGCAATGGCAACGACTAATCGCCAGCCGGTTTGTGTACCATTTTGCTCGATAGGTTCGATGTAAAGTGCATCGTCCATATCCTGCGTGCTTTCAGAATCAATAGTGACAAAATGAAGTACGGTCAGATCTTCGCGTGTTTGTTGATCTAACATTTCATAACTTTCTGCACCTTGCACAGGATGACGAGATTGCTCATGACGTGCCAACGTCACCCACCAAGGGGCTAATTCATCATCAGCACGGCAGATAAATTGATTGATGGTGGCATAGAAAAAGCGATCATCACGTAATGGGTGCGTTTTCAAATTTGCTACGACCCAGTCGCCTTCTTGTAATTCTTCTTTGACGGATTTAGCTTGTTGCGCACCAATTGGTTGATTGATACTTGGGTGATCAACTAAAACTTGCAATTTCTTGTCTTTATTGAACCGCACTTTGGCAATAAAGCGCGTGAGCATTGGCTCAATTAATTCTTCAGGTTCAGCTTGCTCTTTATCGCCTTGCTTTTCAATGGTGGCTTTGATTTTGTCACCGTGCATCACTTTTTTCATTGCAGGTGGGGCAATAAAGTAGCTTTTTTTATCGCACTCTAAAAAACCATAAGCTTTATCGGTACTTTTTACCACGCCTTCAACGTGTTCTTTGCTGTCGTGGATTTGTTGCTTAAGTTGTGCGAGTAATGGATTATCTTGGAACATAGTTATATTTAAAAAAAGAGAAAAGGCAGACTGAAAAGCCTGCCTAAAAATAGATTGTACGAAAAATTATTCTTCGCCTAATTCGCCCATTGCAGTGATGCTGAAACCTGCATCTACGTGAACGATTTCACCGGTAATACCCGATGCTAAATCAGAGCATAAGAATGCTGCTGAGTTACCCACATCTTCGATAGTGACAGTGCGGCGTAATGCTGCGGTTTTCTCAAATGCAGAAAGCATTTTCTTGAAGTTTTTAATACCTGATGCTGCTAAGGTACGGATAGGACCAGCAGAGATCGCATTCACACGAATACCTTCTTTACCTAAATCCGCTGCCATTACGCGAGTTGCCGCTTCAAGAGATGCTTTTGCTAAACACATCACGTTGTAGTTAGGAATTGCACGCTCAGCACCTAAGTAAGAAAGCGTTAATAACGCTGCATTTGGAGTTAAGTAAGGACGTGCTGCTTGTGCCATAGCAACGAAGCTGAATGCACTGATGTCGTGAGCGATACGGTAGCCTTCACGAGTTGCTGCGTTTACGTAATCACCATCTAATTGATCGCCTGGTGCGAATGCAATAGCGTGTACGAAACCATCAAATTTTTCCCAACGTTTACTTAATTCAGCAAAGCAGTTTTGGATGCTTTCATCGGTCGCTACGTCTAAAGGTAATACGATGTCAGAACCAAATTCTTTTGCAAATTCTTCTACGCGTGGTTGTAATTTATCGTTTAAATAAGTGAAAGCAAGTTCAGCGCCTTGTTCTTTCATTGCTTTTGTAATCCCGTAAGCAATAGAACGGTTGCTTGCAAGACCTGTTACTAAAATACGTTTACCAGTTAAGAAACCCATATTTTTTCCTATGTTTGAGTTAAAAAAATCGACGAGATTATACTTGTTTTGTGTGCTTTCGGCAATCAATCACACTTTGTACCAGTTAGGCTGGATTATCAATATCTTTAAATTCTACATCCAGACCATATTCCGTTACCAACCATTCACCTAATGCTTTGATACCGTAGCGTTCCGTCGCATGGTGACCCGCCGCAAAGAAATGAATACCTTGCTCACGAGCAGAGTGAATTGTTTGCTCCGAAACCTCGCCGGTAATAAAGGCATCACAACCTTGTGCTGCCGCTAAATCAATATAGCCTTGTCCGCCACCGGTACAAATGCCTACTTTACGGATTAAGTGCGGTCCATTTTCGGTGCAAATTAACGGTTTGCGTTGAAGCACTTGTTCAATACGTTGTGCAAATTCTTCAGCGGTAACAGGATCTTTTAACGTTCCCCAAACAGGAATGCTGGTTGAGCTATTTTCTAAAGGTTGAAGATCGCTAATCCCTAATAACTGAGCAAGTTTTGCGTTGTTGCCTAATTCAGGGTGAACATCCAAAGGCAAGTGGTAGCCGTATAAATTAATGTCATTCACAAGCAAGGTTTTGATACGTTTGCCTTTCATGCCGCGAATACAAGGATTTTCACTTTTCCAAAAATAGCCATGGTGGACAAGTACCGCATCAGCTTGTTGTGCAACAGCATAATCAATTAGTGCTTGGCTTGCGGTGACACCCGTGATGATCTTTTTGATCTCTGATTTGCCTTCTACTTGCAAACCGTTAGGGGCGTAATCATTTATTCTGTCTGTGCTAAGTTTTTCGTTTAGTAAACGTTCAAGTTCTAGATTGTTCATCATTTTTGAGAGAAAAGAAAAAGGTGAGATATGGTAAGGGATTTAAAAAAAAATGGCTAGTGCAAAAGGAGTGGGGGGAATGCACTAGCCAGTAGAG
>CAJMPC010000014.1:0-16801 GCA_905215245.1 uncultured bacterium
AATGCCCCTTCAGAGATAAAGCATAAGCCTAAGACAAAAGAAGCTTTACCTGCATCACGTTGATTGCTGGTAAATTTACTGCGTGCAATCCAAGTTGCAATCGCCATACCAATTGGCGGCACCATACCTGCTGCCATAGCGGCGGCCATTGGGGTGTGAACTTGAGAGGCCAACATTCCCACAGAGAACGTATAAGCTGCTTTGTTTACTGGCCCGCCCATATCAATACACATCATGGCGCCGATAATCGCACCTAACACCATCGCATTGACTTCACCCATGGATTTTAACCAATCGCTTAAGGTGGTCATAATTTGTGAAACCGGAGGGTTAATCACATAAATCATGGCAAGACCAACAATCAAGGTACCAAAGAGTGGTAGAATTAAAATCGGTTTTAAGGAGGTTAAACTTGCCGGCAATTTAATGGTTGCATTTAATCCTTTCACCACATAACCCGCTAAGAAACCGGCGATAATACCACCTAAAATCCCGGCACCTGCCGTAGTGGCTAGCATACCGCCAATAAGACCTACCGCGAGCCCTGGACGGTCTGCGATAGAAAAGGCCACATAGCCGGCAAATACTGCAATCATCAGATGGAATGCCGCTCCACCACCGATATCCATTAAGGCTTTTGGAATACCATGAAAAATTGTTTCATCTTTGAAGGCTTCGATACCAAACATAAAGGAAATCGCGATTAATAAGCCACCAGCAACCACCAACGGCAACATGTGCGATACACCCGTCATCAAATGTTTATAGACACCTTTTTTCTCGCTACTTTCTTCTGATTTAGCAGAAGATTTTGCTGCGCCACCTTCGTAAATTTTCGCTTCTTTAAATGCCTTATCGAATTCCTGTGCCGTTTTCTTTAAAGCCAAACCCGTCGAAGTACGATACATCGGTTTACCTTGGAATTTATCTAACGGCACATCAATATCGGCCGCAACAAAGACTAAATCTGCCGCAGCGACTTCTTCAGGAGTAATTTCATTACCTGCGCCCACTTGGCCACGCGTTTCTACTTTTACCTGCCAACCTTGTTTTTTTGCATAGGTTTCAATGGCTTCAGCAGACATAAAGGTATGCGCAACACCCGTTGGGCAAGCTGTAACCGCAACAATATTTTTGACGCCAAAAATGCCACCAAAGCCAACCGCACTTTGAGTCGGTTGAACATAGTCCACTGCTTGATTGAGAGCATTCGTAAGCGTCACTTCAGGTGAGGCAATTACTGCGTCTTCATTAGCTAAAAATACTTTTTTGCCCACAAGATCAGCAGAGTTTGGCAAAGTAGAACCGAAAACAATCACTAAATCCGCCTCTTTGGCTTGTTCAACCACAGTATGATTGGCTTTTTTCGCTACCTCGCTCAATGCTTGGCGAAGTAAATAGGCTTTTGCCGCACCAATTTGCGGAGATTGAGTTAAAAACAAATTCATTACATTATCCTTCAATCACAGAAATTTTGACATTCGCCAGAATTGGCTCAAGCAAGGCGATATCACTCACGCCCACATTACTTTGTGAAACCGCAAAGGCGGAAACAGCACTTGCAAACGCCAAGGTTTCCGCTTGAGACAAGCCTTTTTCGATACCATAAATTAAGCCAGCTACCATAGAATCACCCGCTCCTACGGTGCTCACCACGTTTTCACATTTAGGTGGTTGAGCTTGAATCACAGCCTGTTCACTCAGCCATAAAGAACCGTTCGCTCCCATCGAAATAATCACATTAGCAATGCCTTCTGCTTTAAGTTTTTTTGCCGCTACAATAATTTCATCAAGAGAATTTAATGGATGACCAATCCACGCTTCTAATTCGCGATGATTCGGTTTCACCAACCAAGGATGCGCTTTCAAACCAGCCGTGAGTGCGGCATTACTGCTATCTAATACGACTTTCACACCAGCTTGATACAACTGATTAAGCCAATCCGCGAACAATTCAGGACTCACACCTCGCGGTAAACTTCCACATACCGCAACAATATCAAAGTGTTGGCAATACGCTAATGAATCTGCTGTAAATTGCTGCCAAGCTTCTGGAGTGATTTGATAACCTAAGAAATTTAAATCTGTTACATCTGCTTCGGTTTCAGTAATCTTTACATTAATACGAGTTTTGCCCGCAACACGATGGAATTTGTCTTCTAATCCTTGTTTTTTAAATAGCGTTTCGAAATCACCAACGTTGTCTTCACCTAAGAATCCACCAACGGCCACCTCTACGCCCAAATCTTTTAATACCTTAGCGACATTGATGCCTTTGCCTGCTGGAAAAATACCGAGCGTTTCAACGGTGTTCACTTCGCCGATTTCAATTCGAGGCAAACGCCCAACTAAATCATAAGCGGCATTTAAGGTAATTGTTGCTACTTTTGCCATCACTTACCCCCGACCTTCACCTAAACCACTTTCAATGACTGCACCAATACCGTCAATCGCTTGTTGAGCTTCTTCACCGCTCGCTACGAAACGTAGGCGATGACCTTTCACGACACCAAGTGCCACAATTTTCATCAAACTTTTTGCACTGACTAATTGAGTATCACGATCTAAGTTTTGTACCGCAACAGACGCATTATATTTTTTCACTTCATTAACCAGTACCGCGCTTGGGCGAGCATGTAAACCGTGTTCATTACGAATCATAAATACAGCTTCAATAGCATCAGCTGGTAAACCTGTTTTTTCTTCATGAATTTGTGATACATGCTCGCTGCTTACTTCAATGGTATCCGGTTCAGCCGGTGGTACGGCAGATACGCTTTCGCCAAGCCCACTCGCAATGATCTTAACTAGGGCTTCAATAGCTTGTTTCGCATCATCACCTTCCGCAACAAAACGTAAGCGATGACCTTGAGTCACACCCAATGCCACGATTTTCATTAAGCTTTTTGCACTAACCGGAGCGGTTTCTCGAGTAAGATTTTGTACGGTAATCTTGGAGGCGAATTTTTTCACTTCATTAACAAGCACGGCACTTGGGCGAGCATGTAAGCCATGTTCATTACGAATAGTAAAAGTACCAATCACTGCGCCTGTAGCGATTTGCTCTACAGATTGAACAGCTGACGAAGCTGGCACTTTACCACCATTAAGTATGGTCAAAATTTGCTGCGTATTACCACTTAATAAAATATTTTGGACTTCATCATCCAATAAACGCGCTAATGTCTCATTGATTTGGTCACTGACAGCCGAAATCGTCAACACGCCTTTCACCGCTTTGCCATTATGACTAAAAATGGTTTTTGCACGACTGAATGCCAAAGCATTTTTCACGTTACCTGATACGGCATCTGTAACCCATAAACCTTTACCTAGTGGCAGAGCAGAATTGGATACCACTTCAGAAACAAAGCTATTTTCAACCGCACTTTGCTGTTGTAATTTACCTGCATTGATGGCGGTAAGTGTGAGCAAACTTTGCGTTTCAATATCTAAACTTAATGTTTCTTCAGTAATGCTAAAAGAATCGCTTTCACCTAACAAAATCGCACGGAATTTTTCAACATCTGTTAATGTCGCTAATTGTGCCGCGGTGTCTTCATCACCTAAAACATGCGTTAATTGACGAAGTAAAGCAAGATGCTCATCAGAACGAGCTGCAATACCAATCACAATATAAGCAATATTGCCTTCTCCCCATTCAATACCTTGTGGAAATTGGAACACTTGTACACCAGTTTTTTTCACCATCGAACGGGTTTCTAATGTACCGTGTGGAATCGCAATCCCATTGCCTAAAAAAGTGGAGGTTTGTTGTTCTCGTCCAAGCATGCCTTGCAAATAACCTTGTTCAACATTGCCAGCTTGCTCTAACGCACTTGCAGCCATTTCAATAGCTTGCAGCTTATTTGTTGCTTTAGCATTTAAATGAATGTTGCTTTCCGAAAGTTCTAACATTCTTGCTCCTTCACATTGATGATTTAAAAAAGAAAAGCTGCTGATGAGATCGCTCATCAACAGCTCAAATTGATTATTGGCCGGTACAGGCTTTGAGTAGCATTTCGCTACCTTGGGAAATGTAAGCGTCATTTTCACCGCGCTCTTTGCCTTTTTGCAAATCACGCATTGCATCGTAGATCCCTTGCGTCACACTTGGCGAATCCACTTTTTGCCAACAATTTGCACTTAAACGGCTGAAGTTAGTTTGTAATGCTTCTGCATGTAACACACCGCTATAGTAAGCATACACATCAGAATCATGACCACCTGTGTAGAGTTTATCTTGAATTTGTTTGATTGGCACAACAATACGACCGAGATACCAGTCATTTGCACCACTTGCAAAATTATCCACAAAGAAATTTTTTGTTACACGATCTTTATACGTTGCCACAGTGGCTTCATAAGCGGCGGCATAAGATTTTTGGTCGATTTTATCTTTATCTAAATCAATGACCTTTTTGTCTTTACCCATAAACGGAATGTAAGAGGTCATATCTGAAATCGAAGAACAACCCGCAAGCATTACTGCCACAAAGAATACCGAGATTTTTTTAAACATTAAATTTTCCTTATTTATAGGCGGTTAAAACCGCCGTTAATTATACTTAGAATAGGGGATTAAGCAAGGAAACGCCTATCACTACGCTGATTCTTTGCTCACTCCGCTGTCTTTGACAATAGAAACTAAAATTTGATCAATTTTGAAGTTTTCGGTATCAATGACTTCAAATTTATATTTATCGTATAACACAAAATCAGTTTTTTTCGGGATTTTGCGTAGCATATACATCATAAAGCCACTGATGGTTTCATAATTTTCTTCATCAGGGAAAGATTCAATATCCAAGGCACGCATCACATCTTCAAGAGGGGTCGCACCATCAATCAACCAAGAGTTTTCATCACGGCTGACGATTTGCTCTTCTTCGTTAGAAACCAATTCGCCCATCACAATACTCATCACATCGTTTAAGGTAATTAAGCCCATCACAAGTGCATATTCATTGACGATAATGGCAAAATCCTCACCCGTGGATTTAAATAACTCCAATACCTCATATAACGACAGCGTATCTGGAATAAATAACGCTTTACGCAATAAACGGCTATCTGTTAAATCTACCACTTCTTGTTGAAGATAGAGTGTTAATAAGGTATGTGATTCCACATAACCTAAAATCTTATCCAAACCATTATCACAGATCACTAATTTAGAATGAGAGTCTGCCGATAAGGTATTCAACACTTCCTGACGAGTGAAAGTGCGGTCTAAAAACACGATATTTTCACGTGTCGTCATGGTTGAAGACACGGTGCGTTCTTGCATTTCAAAGATATTTTCAATCAAATAATGCTCTTGTGTTTTTAGTACGCCTGCTTCAGCTCCTGCTTCTACAATCGCCACAATGTCTTCTGGCGTCATGTTATCTTCACGTTTAGTAGGTACACCCATTAAATGGAAGAAGATATTAGAAAGACCATCAAAAAACCATACAATAGGTTTTAAGAAGAAAATAAAGGCTTGCATAATGCCAATAGTCCGTAACGCAACACCTTCAGGATTAATCAATGCGAGACGTTTCGGAATTAAATCGGCTAATAAAACAAATGTTGTGGTTACCATGAAAAAAGCAATCCAAGAGGAGGCTGGCTCAACCCATTCTGCCGTAGTGTATTCATGTAAAAAACTCTGTAAGTGAAGACTAATGGTTGCTTCACCAATCACACCACCGAGTACGGCAACCATATTAAGTCCAATTTGGACCACAGTAATGAAACGCCCTGGTTGCTCCTGTAATTTTAAGACCTTCTCCGCGTTAATATTGCCTTCATTGGCTAACGTTTGTAGTTTAATGCGTCTTGCACCCGCGAGAGAAATCTCAGCTGATGACAAGATTGCACTGACAATAATTAATACGATTAAAATAAAAATCGCTGCAGATAAACTCATAATGTTCTCTTTATTGGTTTTAAAGTGCGGTCAATTTACCGCTGGTTTTTAGGTTAGAAATGTTATTATTAAATTGTGAGGGCGTTCTATGACGCCCCATATTTGAGAAACGCTAATTTTCGCTGTCGAACCAGCCACGTACAAATTGGATAGAAAGGAAAAGAGTAACTAATAAGAAAGCATAGAATACCCAAGATAAAATCGGATGGCTTGGTGTCACATCGCCACTGATTTCTTTCACTGCAACGGCATTGCGATATTCATCGAACATCGTCATCCGCCAACCGTAATACTTGATTTGCACTAATTTGTTTTCATTACCCAAGGCTTGAACTTGAGCCTGTAAGTTCGCTGAACCAAATTTAAAGTAGAATGGAAAACCCCAACGGGTATCTTCATTACGATACACCATGATTTTGCCATCATCATTTTGTGTATTGATAAAATACACATCGCGCGTTGGACCATCAGCCGGATTCGATTTTGTAATCGGACCATCTTTATCCACACGTTTCACTTCCACACCCGTTACTCGCGTCACATCATAGTGTGGGAAAACGTAGTCTACCACCGCGAACATAAAGCCGTGGAAAACAAAGACTACTAAAAATAAAAAGTACTTAAAAAACTTACGCATAACACTCTCTCATTTAAATCGATGATTTATTGTACATTAATTTTAAATAAACGCTCGAAGTTTTGTGTACTAATTTGTGCAAATTCTTCCATAGACAACCCTTTTAACGCTGCCACATACTCACACACTTCACGTGTATAGGCAGGTTGGTTCTCTTTACCACGATAAGGTACAGGTGCTAAATAAGGCGAATCCGTTTCAACTAACAAACGATCTGCCGGCACATAACGAATAGCTTCACGAATACTTTCCGCATTTTTAAAGGTTATAATGCCTGAACAAGAAATATAAAACCCTAAATCAAGTGCCTTTTTCGCAAAATCCAAGGTTTCCGTAAAACAATGAATTAATCCACCGCACTTTTCTGCCTGGTGCTCACGCAACATAGCAATGGTATCTTCTGGTGCTGAACGCGTATGAATAATCACGGGTTTATCCACTTCATTAGCAATTCTGATTTGATCAGCAAAAACCGTTTGCTGCAATGCCTTATTATCAGCACTGTAATAATAATCCAAACCAATTTCGCCAATTGCGATCACTTTTTTATCTTGGGATAAACGTAATAAACGATCGGCATCGTAAGGTTCTTCTTCAAGATCTAGTGGATGTACACCGCAAGCCAGAGACACATTCGGAAATGTTGCTAACTCAGGGTAAGCTTTTTCAAAACGGCTTAATGTTACGCCAATCGCCAATAAATGCTTCACATCTCGTGCTTGGGCTTTGGCCACAACATCAGCAATATCTTTGTGTAAATTTTCATAATCCAATGCATCTAAATGGCAATGGGAATCTACGATAAACATAATTTATTTAGTCCTTAAATACGTCGGTAATTAACTTCGTCAAACCATCTAGTAACATTAATTCCGTATTAACACCATTAATGGTAAGTAAATCCGAGCGTACTTTTTGCATAATTTTATTCGCGGTTAATAACCCAAGCGCTGTTTGCTCGTCTGCAAATTGAGTTACACCTGTTTTAAGATCAAGTGTTTGCCAGCCACTTTGTATTTCGAGTTTGTATTTAATGGCATCGCTTAAAAACGCTAAAATCCAATCCACTTGCTGTACGGTGCGTTCTTTTTCAAAGAAAGGCAAAATTTCCAAAGGTGAACGACGACGATAAAACAGCCAAAATTGACGTAGGAAATTTTTTCTCTGTTCAATTAATCCTTGCTGGAGTGTTTCTAATGCTGACATCGGACGCCCCAAATTCATCGCAAGTGCGGTCAATAATTCTGATGTTTCTGCCTGAAATTGAGAAGAAAGCCAAGTTAAGGCTTCCGCTTCCGTTGGCAAAGGCACATTCCACACTTGGCAACGGCTGTAAATAGTCGCTAACAATGAAGAGGAAGGTTCTGTTTGCAATAAGAAATACGTGTTCGGACGTGGCTCTTCCAAGGTTTTGAGCAACGCATTCGCTGCCGCTTCCGTAAGACGTTCTGCATCTTGGATATACACTAATTTATTGCCGTTTTGTTGCGCGTGTTGGCTGACAACTTCATTAATCGCCCGTACCTGATCAACGCCAATGTCTTTGCCTTCTTGAGAGGCTAAAACATGAAAATCGGGGTGACTTTGCGCAACCATTAAGTGGCAAGCATGACAATGGCCACAAGGTGCATTATCTGGCGTTTGACACATAATGAGTTTTGTCAAAGCATCAAATAAACGTTCTGCCCCTAGCCCTTGATCGGCTTTAATTAACAACGCATGATGCCCCAAACCTTCGCTAAAAGTTTGGCTAATCTTGTTATAAGTAGGCACTAACCAAGGATAAAGTTCGCTCATTTTGCTTGTGAAACCCACCAATTTTTGATCGCACTTTGAATGTCCGCTTGTACTTGTGCCAAAGGCTGGCCAGCATTAATAATGGCGGCTTTCGGATTGTTTTGCACCAATTCCAAATAACGTTGGCGAGTACGATGGAAGAAATCAAGCCCTTGTTGTTCAATACGGTCTAATTCGCCTCGTCCTCTAGCACGTGCAAGCCCCTCTGCAGGATCAATATCTAAATACAGTACAAAATCGGGTTCAAAATCACCTAACACCATATTTTTTAAATTTGCCATCAGCGTTTGGTCAAACTGACGCCCACCACCTTGATAGGCCTGAGAAGACATATCGTGACGATCGCCAAGCACAATTTTTCCTTCTGCCAATGCTGGCTTAATCACATTTTCTACCAATTGAATTCGTGCCGCATAAAGCATTAATAATTCCGCTTTATCGGTAACAGGCTCTTCTGTTTCATGTTTGATTAAATGGCGTAATTTCTCTGCTAACGGTGTACCGCCTGGCTCACGAGTAAACACGATATCATTTACACCAAGAGATTTTAATGTATCCACCACCGTTTGCATGGCGGTACTTTTACCTGCACCTTCCAGCCCTTCAATGACGATAAATTTGCCTTGCATTAGTTGGCTCCTTTTTGTTGGTTACGATACCAACGTAAATATTCTTGCACCGCTTTATTATGCTCGTTCAGATTGCGAGTAAATTTATGACCGCCACTTCCATCAGCAACAAAATAATAAAAGTCCGTTTTCGCTGGATGCGCCACAGCCTGTAAAGCGCTCTCACTCACCATCGCAATTGGTGTTGGTGGTAAACCCTCAATCATATAGGTATTGTACGGGGTCATCGTTTCCAAATCTTTCTTACGAATATTGCCGGTATAACTCTCACCCATTCCATAAATCACGGTTGGGTCAGTTTGCAGTTTCATATTGGCTTTTAAACGATTAATAAATACTGAAGCCACTTGTGGGCGCTCCGCCGCAATTCCTGTTTCTTTCTCCACAATAGAAGCTAAAATTAGCATCTGATATGGATCTGCTAATGGGAGATTTTCATCCCGTTCACTCCACGCTTTATCTAAAGCTTTTTGTAAGCGAGTAGCTGAACGTTTTAATAATTCAAGATCCGTCGAGTTAGGCGTGTAATTATAGGTATCTGGATACAACCACCCATCCATGTTATTCCATTCGTAAACGGCTTTTGCAACGGCTGGAATATCCAATAACACCATGATCTCTTTATCCGTTTTACCTTGCAAGGTTTGTTTTAAGTGAGGTGCGCTTTCAAGGTTTTTACGCCATTCCTTGAACGTTTTACCTTCAATAAACTTCACGCTAAATTGCGCTTCCTTGCCGGAATTGAGCATATCCAATAAATCTTGCAACGTTTTCACGCCCGTTAAAGAATAAGTCCCCGCTTTCACTTTGTTGAGCTGCGGTTGTAATTTCAATAACCAAGGCAATAAATCGGCATGTTCAAGAATTTTTTCTTGCTCTAATAAAGCGGCGAGTTTACTGCCAGTAGTGCCTCGCTCAATTGTAAGCAATTGATCCTGCGTGACATTCACCGGCGTATGAACAAACTCAGTTAATTTTTGATAACCCCAAAAACCAACACCACCAAGAATTAGCAAGAGAATCAGTAAAAAGACAAAAAATTTTTTCATGCGTCACTCATTTTATAAAAACGACAAAAGGGGCAAAAATGCCCCCTTATTCTAACGGTTTCTGTTACTTATCGAAATATTGAATATCAGCATTTTTACGTAATGCTTTCACCCAGTCTTTGGTTGCATCTTGTAATTGGCTATTCACGATTTGTTCGTAAGCTTTTTGACGATAGGCATCTTCTGTTTTATCGCCATCACGACTACCGGTTACTTCGAGAATATGCCAACCAAATTCAGATTTAAATGGAGCAGAAATAGTACCTTGTGGGGTTGTTTCAACCATTTTTGCAAATGGACCTACATAAGCTTCTGGGAAAGCATAGCCTAAGCTGCCGCCATTCGCACCTGATAAATAATCTTTAGAATATTTTAATGCCGCATCAGCAAATGTCATTTTGCCCGAAATAATCTCGCTACGAATACGCTCTAATTCTGCTTTTGCTTGTGCATCGTCCAATAGTGGATTTAATTTTAATAAAATATGACGAACTTCATACTCTTTACCCATCACTTTTTGTGCAGTACCTTTTGCTTTCGCTTCATCGAGCATTTGTTTACCCAATGCATCCACTTGCTCACGAGTCACATCTACGCTGTTTTGAATGGCATGGTTACGCACACCCGCCATTAACATTTGACGAGAGATTTGTTGTTTAAATGCGTTTAAGGAAATGCCTTGATAATCCAACGCATCTAAGAATTGACCATAAGTTAAACCATTTTTCGCTGCAATATCTTCTACGATACGGTTTACTTCCGCTTGGTTTACTTTTACGCCTGATTCTTTGATAGCCTTATCAGTCAGCATATCATCAATAATCTTATCTAATGCTGCACGTTGGCTACCTTTCTTACCCATTACAGCATTCACTTGGCTTTGTAAAATTGGTGTACCATTCACAGTCGCCACAACGCGTTCTTCTGCTTGAACTTGAGAAAAAGTAAACAGACCGATCATGGCAAATAAAAGAGATTTTAACATTGATTTTTTCATTTTAGTTGTCTTAAAAAATAATAGGATAATGCTCGTTAGATTATCAATTTTATCAAAGGTTCACAATAGGCTGATCGTTATTTAGGCAATAATGCCACTTCATAACAACCATCGTATTTTAATGTACGCACCTGAACTTGTTCATCACGGGAAGTAGGCACATTTTTACCTACATAGTCTGCCCGAATTGGTAATTCACGATGTCCGCGATCCACTAAAATCACCAATTCAATTTTAGCAGCTCGACCAAAATCTGTTAACGCATCCATCGCGGCACGAATAGTTCTACCGGTAAAGAGCACGTCATCGATCAAAATGACTTCTTTACCCTGAATATTCATATAACTTGAGGCACCGCTATACACAGGGGTTGGATTTTCAGGTTCAACATACTCTAAGTCATCGCGGTAAAATGTGATATCCAATTCCATCATTGGAAGACTCACACCATTCAACTCTTCAATGCGACGTTGAATTAATTCGGCAATTTCAGCACCACGGCGTTTCACCCCAACTAAAATCACATTATCGAAATCTTGGTGCTTTTCAATAATTTCATGGGAAATACGTGAAATGGTACGTAAAAATCTGTCTGCATCAATAATGATTTTTTCCATTTTATCTCTCGCTTTATTTATATCGACTAAAGTGCGGCTAAAAAAAACACTGATTTTTTGACCGCACTTTGACTGGAATATTAACCGAATTCTAGCTCTACTGCATTTTCGCCGAGCAAATTCACCAATTCTGTTAGAATGTCATCAGTTGGTGTAATCGACCATTGAATCCCTAAACGCAATAACGCACGACCTTTTGCGCTTTGATAATATACGTTAATCGGTAAGGTGCCACCACTAACCGGCTCTAACATTTCTTTCAGTTTCTTAATAAAACTTGGGTTAATCTGTTCCTCTGACAAACTTATTGCCAAGGATTTCGCATAATGGGAACGTGCTTCATCCAAAGTCATCAAATCCCGTACCGACATTTTTAATCCGCCTGAAAAATCGTCAAAACTCACTTGGCCAGATACCACCACAACTGTATCTTTTTGCAGTTTTTCGCCGAATTGGTCTAAGCTTTCACCGAATAGGGTTAGGTCTAAACGCCCAGAACGGTCATCAATAGTTGCGATACCAATTCGATTGCCTTTTTTCGTTGTCGCGAAGCGAGTTGATACCAGCAAACCTGCTGCCGTACTAATTTGCCCACGGCGGTTTGGCGTGAGATCTTTTAATCGCGTAGAGCTGTAATGAGAAAGCTCTTTCAAATAACGACTCACTGGATGGCTACTTAAATACAAGCCTAGGGTTTCACGCTCACCATCTAAAATTTGTTTTTCTGTGTAAGGTGGCGTATGGGCATAAGCATTTTCCACTTCTTCATGTGTTTCTGTCAGTACACCGAACATATCGGCTTGTCCCATGGCCTCATCTTTTGCATGCTGATCTGACGCTTTGAGTGCATCTTCGAGATTCTTAGATAACGCCGCACGGTGTGGTCCTAGCTTATCAAATGCGCCCGACATGATCAGACTTTCAAAGGTACGACGGTTAATTTTCTTCAAATCAACGCGAGCACATAAATCAAATAAATCTCTGAAAATCCCACCTTCATTACGTGCGGTAATCAATGCCTCAATCGGACCTTCCCCTACACCTTTAATGGCACCGATGCCGTAAACAATTTCACCATTTTCATTCACGCTGAAATGATGTTTCCCTACGTTGATATCCGGTGGGGTAACTTTTAAGCCCATACGTAAACATTCATCGTATAAGCCGACAATTTTATCCGTATTATCCATTTCCGAGGTCATTACTGCTGCCATAAACTCAGCAGGGAAATGGGTTTTCAGCCAAAGAGTTTGGTAAGATACCAATGCGTAAGCGGCAGAGTGCGATTTATTGAAACCATAGCCGGCAAATTTTTCCACCAAGTCGAAAATCTTCATGGAAAGTTCGCCATCAACGCCATTTTTTTCAGCGCCTTCTTTAAACACTGAGCGCTGTTTCGCCATTTCTTCCGGCTTTTTCTTACCCATCGCACGACGTAATAAGTCCGCACCACCGAGGGTATAACCCGCTAACACCTGAGCAATCTGCATGACTTGCTCTTGATACAAAATAATACCGTAAGTTGGCTCTAGAATCGGTTTAAGGCTTTCATGTTGGTAGTTTGCATCAGGATAAGACACTTCCTCACGACCATGTTTACGGTCAATAAAGTTATCCACCATGCCTGATTGTAATGGACCTGGTCGGAATAACGCTACCAATGCGATAATATCTTCAAAACAGTCTGGTTGAAGACGTTTAATCAAATCTTTCATTCCGCGCGATTCCAACTGGAATACGGCGGTCGTTTCAGACCGTTTCAGCAAATCAAAGGATTCTGGATCATCCAATGGAATAGCAGCAATATCAACTGGCGGTTTGCCTTCACGAGCAAGGCGAGCGTTAATCATATCCAACGCCCATTTGATAATGGTGAGTGTACGCAAACCTAAGAAGTCAAACTTCACTAAACCCGCATATTCCACGTCATTTTTATCGAAGTGAGTAACCGGATGAAGCCCCTCATTGTCACAATAAAGTGGCGCAAAGTCTGTAATCAAAGAAGGCGAAATTACCACGCCACCCGCGTGTTTACCTGCATTTCGAGTGACACCTTCTAGCTTACGCGCCATATCAATTAGGGCTTTGACTTCTTCATCTGAATCATATGCCACTTGTAACTGTGGTTCAGCCTCAAAAGCCTTGGCTAAAGTCATGCCGGGATCAGGGGGAATCATTTTCGAAATACGATCCACGAAGCCATAAGGATGGCCTAATACGCGACCTACATCTCGAATTACCGCTTTGGCCGCCATGGTACCAAAGGTAATAATTTGTGATACCGCACCACGACCATAGGTTTCTGCGACATGATCGATAACACGATCCCGTCCATCCATACAGAAATCCACGTCGAAATCGGGCATAGAAACACGCTCTGGATTGAGGAAACGCTCAAAAAGAAGATCGAATTCAAGGGGATCTAAATCGGTAATTTTTAGTGCATAAGCCACCAATGAACCAGCACCAGAGCCACGTCCTGGTCCTACCGGAATATCATTGTCTTTTGACCACTGGATAAACTCCATGACGATTAAGAAGTAACCCGGGAAACCCATTTGGTTGATCACATCCAGTTCGACTTGAAGACGCTCATCATACTCTGGTCGTCTTTCTGCCCGCACTTTTTCATCAGGGAATAAAAACGCCAACCGCTCTTCCAAGCCTTCTTTGGATTTCATCACCAAATAATCTTCCGTACTCAGCTCGCCAGTTGGAAATTGAGGGAGAAAATATTGTCCTAAACGCAAAGTTACATTGCAGCGTTGCGCTATTAATACCGTATTTTCAAGTGCAGAAGGAATGTCTGCAAATAAGTTGCACATCTCTTCTTCTGAACGGAAATATTGTTGATCGGTATAACGTTTTGGACGTTTCGGATCATCAAGGGTATAGCCATCATGAATAGCAACTCGAATTTCGTGTGCCTCAAAATCATCAGGCGCGAGAAAGACAACATCATTGGTTGCGACAAGCGGTAAATCATGCGTTTCAGCAAGTTTTAATGCGGCTTGAATATAACGCTCTTCATCCGGACGACCTGTTCGAGAAAGCGAAAGGTAAAAATGGTCAGGGAAAAATTCTTGATAAAAACTGACCGCACTTTCTGCTTCAGAGAGATTTTCTTTAAGGAGTTTTTTCGCGATATCGCCTTGTGTGCCACCCGATAAAATAATCACACCTTCACGGTGTTCAATCAACCACTCTTGGTCGATATAAGGTAGGTCCACATAGCCACGTTGATAGGCTTTTGAAAGCAGTAAAGTGATGTTTTTATAGCCTTCATTGTTCTTAGCAAGTAAAGTGAGGGTAAATAATTCCTCACCGCATAGCTCGCTTTTAACATGAACATCTGCACCAATAATCGGTTTAATCCCCGAAGAAAGGGTTTCTCCATAAAAACGCACCACACCACAAAAATTAGTAAAATCTGTTAATGCCAATGCAACCATATTATTTGCAGCACACGCCTTGACCAATGGTTTTACTTTCACGATACCATCAATCATTGAAAAATCGGTGTGTGTACGAAGGTGTACAAAACGCGGTTGAGTTGACATTAATAATCCTTATGTTGATAGTTAAAACAGATAACTTAGGCTTTTTTAATATCTATTCTAGCTAAGCCTTCTTTAAAAGCGAATCCATAACGTCTTGGTATTGATGCTTCAAATCGACCATTCTCTACGATAGTTTCATAGCTGCAAACTTTAAATTCAGGCACACGAATAAAGGAATAATCGACATTCACCATAGGCGATATTTTTGAATATAACGTCCATCTGACTTTGCTTCCTTCTTCAAAAGAGGTTTTCGCATCAAAACTGCTTGCCCCTTCGCAATGCGCAATTTGGTAATGAGGGTAAAACTCCCCAGGGAAAGGTTTTGCATTACAGAAGTTAAATACTCTATCATGCGAAAATACATCTTGGCGAATATAGCCCCACAAGTCTTCAGCAAGGAAATCCTGATCAGCAAAATGACGAGAGTCATAACCCTTATCAACAAAACGTTGAATTCTAGCTTCCATATCTGGCACCGCACCAGCTTTAGCCCCCCACATCCCCGCTAAAATAAGTGCGGTATGGGAGCCTGAATCACGCATCGTATGGAATAAACAACCACTTTCAATCCATTCAGCTACGGCCTCAGCTTCGCGGTGAGAGACCACAGAGTCCGCATCACGGAAGATCACATACTCTGCTTCTGGATCATTAATTGCAAGAAAACGCCACATTGCACCAGGCCATTTATTCACAGGTGAAGTGACATAAACCACTTCTGCACCATTATTTTTTAATCGTTGAATCGCTTCAGGAGAAACTGAATCATCTACATAAAAACGGCACACCCAATCAGGGAATAACATCGGAGAAACTTGTGTATTTAATACAGCCGGCTCAATATATTTGGAGTTATTACCAAATAAAGAAAATGCGATAATTCGCTTACCATTTTTAGGCGCAGACGCAGGAACCATTTCCTGTGTTGGAACGGGAATAGCTTTATCTTTCAACTCAAGGGCTAAACTACCATAAAAACCTGAGCGCTCCCAATCATCTACTGCACCATAAGCATGTGCCAATAAATCTAAAGCCGGAATATATTGCGCATCCACTTTTAATGTTTTTAATTCTGCCTCAATTGCCTCTTCCCATTTTAATTGTTGCAAATAAACATAAGCAATTTTATGAGAGTATTCGGGATTATTAGGATCAAGTAAGCAAAGCGTTTCAGCCAGCTTGACTGCTTCATCATATTCTTTATTTTCAAGTGAGGAAACGTAAGATCGCTCTAACGCTTTTTGTGCGTCCATATTATTCATAATCAAAATAAATTGGTCATAATTATTACGCCGGAACTATAAAAGCACCGGCGTAACGAAATTTTATATTTAGGTTTTATTATTTTCTTGCCAATGGTGGCACAAAAGTTAAACCTAAATCCCAAGGTTGTTCAATCCAAGTGTTTTGTGGAATATCAATCACGTAATCATCCACTAACTCAGCACCTGCAGGTTTTGCGAATACCGTGACGAATTTTGCTTTTGGATACATTTCACGAATTGCACGAGCGGTATTGCCGGTATCTACCAAATCGTCTACCACGATCATTCCTTCACCATCACCATCTGCGCGGTGCCATCAAACCTGTTAATTGG
>CAJMPC010000015.1:0-15932 GCA_905215245.1 uncultured bacterium
GGTTCTTCTGATCTCGTTCGTGTACACGGTGCCTTCATGAGTGATGACGAAGTGGCACGTGTGGCAGATGATTGGCGTGCACGTGGTAAACCAAATTATATTGATGGCATTTTAGACGGCGCGGATGATGAAGATTCTGGTGAAAAATCAACGGCAAGCAGTGGCGATCTTGATGCATTATTTGATGACGTCGTTGAGTTTGTCTTAAGTACAGGCAATACATCGACTTCTTATGTTCAACGTAAATTTAGTGTTGGGTTTAACCGAGCTGCTCGAATTATGGATCAGCTCGAAGAACAAGGTATTTTAGGCCCAATGAAAAATGGAAAACGAGAAATTTTAGCTCGACGTTCCGAATATTAATTCTCTTAAGTTTCACTTTATAAAAAGGAAAGTAGAATGAAAAAAACATTATTAAAAATGACCGCACTTACTGCGCTATTAAGTGCGAGTAATTTTGCCTTTGCCGATGCTGCTGATGAGCTGCAAAATCGCTTAAATCAAGTGACAGTATTGAGCGCTGATTTCTCTCAAACCGTGACCTCTGTTGGCGGTAAAAACGTCCAACAGGGAAGTGGAAAACTTCAAATTAAACGTCCAAATCTTTTCCGTATGGATACCAAATCACCGCAAGAAACACAAATTATTGCAGATGGTAAAACCCTTTGGTATTACGATCCATTCGTGCAACAAGTTACTGCTCAATGGGTGAAGGATGCGGTAAATAATACCCCTTTCGTCCTTTTAACCAGTAACGATAAAAGCCACTGGAATCAGTATTCAGTGACGCAGAATGCGGATACCTTTGTGTTAAAACCGAAGGCGAAAAATAGCAATATTAAACAATTTGATATTCGTGTTGATGCAAATGGTGTGTTAAAAAATTTCAGCACTACAGAAAAAGATGGTCAAACCAATCTTTATGTGTTGCGTAACATTACAAATCAAACACTAGCTGATAGCTTATTCCAATTTAGCGTACCAAAAGGCGTGGAATTGGATGATCAACGTAAAGGTAAAAAATAATCCATAAGATGTGAATGATAATCTTCACACCTTTTGCTTATTAAGGAAAGAATATGTCTAATCTTAATTTTGATTTTGCTGAAAATGACTTTCGCCCTTTAGCTGCCCGTATGCGTCCAACAAATTTGGAACAATATTATGGGCAGACGCATTTAATTGGGGAAGGAAAGCCGCTTCGTAAAGCAATTCAAGCAGGGCATGTTCATTCTATGATTCTGTGGGGACCGCCAGGTACAGGTAAAACAACGCTGGCGGAAATTATTGCACATCGTATCAATGCAGAAGTTGAACGAATTTCAGCGGTGACAAGTGGCGTGAAAGAGATTCGAGAATCGATTGAGCGCGCTAAACAAAATCGACTTGCAGATCGCCAAACGATTTTATTTGTGGATGAAGTGCATCGTTTTAACAAAAGCCAACAAGATGCGTTTTTACCCCATATTGAAGATGGGACGATTATTTTTATTGGCGCCACAACGGAAAATCCTTCTTTTGAATTAAATAATGCATTGCTTTCTCGTGCGAGAGTCTACCTACTTAAGTCATTGACAGTGGCTGAAATCGAACAAGTTCTGCAACAAGCCATTTCTGATCCTGAGCGAGGATTAGGTAAAGAGCGTTTAGTTTTAGAAGAGAATTTGCTACAGGTTTTAGCTGAATATGTGAATGGTGATGCTCGCCTGGCTTTAAATTGTCTTGAACTGATGGTAGATATGGCTTCTGACACAGAAAACGGTAAGAAATTAGACCGCACTTTGTTGAAAGAAGTATTAGGTGAACGACAAGCGCGTTTTGATAAACAAGGCGATCGCTTCTATGATTTGATTTCTGCTTTACATAAATCTATTCGAGGCTCCGCAGCAGATGCTGCGCTTTATTGGTATGCACGAATTATCACAGCCGGTGGGGATCCCCTTTATGTAGCACGACGTTTATTAGCGATTGCCTCAGAAGATGTAGGTAATGCTGACCCAAGAGCAATGCAAGTTGCACTAGCGGCTTGGGATTGTTTTACGAGAGTGGGCGCCTATGAAGGAGAGCGAGCTATTGCGCAAGCCATTATTTATTTGGCTGTAGCACCGAAGAGTAATGCGGTTTACAACGCATTTAATGCGGCAAAACAACATGCAAAAGAGTTTCCTGATTTTGATGTACCGCCTCATTTACGTAATGCGCCAACGGCTTTAATGAAAGAATTGGGCTATGGCGCTGAATATCGTTATGCACATGATGAACCTAATGCTTATGCCGCTGGAGAAAATTACTTCCCACCAGAACTGAAAGATACACAATATTATTTCCCAACTAATCGTGGTATGGAAATTCAAATTAAAGAAAAGCTTGAGCGTTTACAAGAGCAAGATAAAAACGCATCAAAAAAACGCTATAAATAATTTTTCTAGTATGGTAAATATAAAAAAGTGCGGCTAAGTTTGGCCGCACTTTTTGTTATCACTTAAAAACGCATTATTTTGCTGCTTTTAACTCTTGGTAATACTGTTCGTAATATTGAATCGCATCACCTACATCATCTTGCCAGTGGCTTTTTTGAAGAATTTCAGCTGTTGGATAAATTGATGGATCTTCAGTGATTTCTTTTGGAAGTACTTTTTTCGCTTCAAGGTTAGCTGTAGGGTAACCGATCGCTAAAGTCAATTTTTCCGCCGCTTTTGCACCTAGCAAGTAGTTAATTAACTTGTGTGCACCATCTGGGTTTTTAGAAGTTTTAGGAATAGCTAAAGTATCAACCCAAAGAACAGGACCTTCTTTTGGGAACACCATATTTAATGGAGCTTGTTCTTTTTTCGCGATACGCACAGAACCATTCCATAACTGACCTAATTCTACTTCACCAGAGATGAATGAGTTTGCAGGGTTATCAGAATTGAAAGAAAGTACGTTTGGACGTAATTTCAATAACTCTTCATAAGCTTGCTTGATAATTGCAGGATCTTTGGTGTTTGGATCTTGACCAATTTTTAATAACGCAATATTGAATACTTCACGCGCATCATCCAATAATTGGATTTTGTTTGCATATTCTGGTTTCCAGAAATCGCCCCAAGAAGTGAAGTCAGAACCTTTATAGGTATTGGTATTAAATGCAATACCTGGCGCACCTAACAACTGAGGAAGTGAGTATTTATTGCCTTTGTCATAAGGTTTGTTGAGCCAATCAGGGTCTAATTCTTTGATAACAGGTAATTTACTGTGATCTAATTCTTGTAGCATTCCTTCGCGTGCCATTTTAGATACGAAGTAGTTAGATGGTGCAATAACATCATAACCGCCTGCATCACCTTGGGTTTTCATTTTGGCATACATCGTCTCATTAGATTCAAGACTTGCTACAATAACTTTGATACCAGTTTCTTTTGTGAAGTCATCTAAAAGACCATCTGGTACGTATTCAGTCCAAGTATATAAGTACACAGTATTATTTGCTGGAGCCTGTGCTTTTGTTGCATCAGACTTGGCTTCTTTGTCGTTACAAGCAGTTAATGTAGCGGCAACTAAACCGGCAGTAAGCAAACCTGCAAATTTTTTCATTTTTGTTTGTTCTCCGTAAAAGAGGGGTAAAAAACCACCTGCATTAATGCAGGTATAAAAAAACGCCTTGATTGTGCGTCAAGGCGTATTTTATTTGATCTTAAAAGATTTGTGAAACCTTTTTATATCAATGTTTAATGATTATTTTTGCGAGTAACTAATTGACTTAAAATTACTAATCCTAATGAAAGCACGATCATAATCGTTGCTAACGCATTTACTTCCGGTGTTACCCCTGTTTTTACAAGTGAGAAGATACGCAATGGTAGGATTTCATAGCTTACACCACTTACGAAAGAGGATACGACAACATCATCTAATGAAATAGTAAAGCTTAATAACCAACCTGATACTACCGCGGGTAAAGCAAGTGGTAGGATAATTTTACGTAAAATAGTGACTTCGCTCGCACCTAAATCTTTTGCTGCTTCAAGCATTCTTGCATCAAAGCCATTTAAGCGAGAGAAAATTGTCACGGTAACATAAGGTAGACAGAATGTTACGTGCGCCAATAGTAATGACCAGAAACCTAACGAAATCCCTACAACCATGAATAAGGCAAGTAGAGAAACCGCCATTACGATATCTGGTGACATCATGACGATAAATAACATACCGCTTACGGCTTGTTTACCGCGGAAACGATAGCGGTAAAGCGCGATAGCAGTTAAACCACCCACAATAGTCGCTAACGTTGCGGCAAAGAAAGCAATAGTGACAGAGTGGAACGCAGCTTGGATTAAGGTATCGTTATTAAATAAACGCTCATACCAGTTCCAACTAAAACCTTTCCAACTTAAACCATAACGGTCTTCGTTGAAGGAGTTAGTCACCAAAATAATAATTGGGATATACAAATAAGCGTATACCACAAACATAAAAATATTACGCAGTAAACGACTCATTATTCTAACTCCACTTTCTTATTCAACAATTTATTTGCACGATAGTAAACGAAAATCAACAATGCCATTAAAATGGTTAAACCGATGCTGATTGCCGAACCGAATGGCCAGTTACGGGAAATTAAGAATTCACTCTTAATCACGTTACCAACTAATAATACTTTCGCACCACCAAGTAAGTCTGCTACATAGAACATCCCCATTGCTGGTAGTAATACTAATAAACAACCTGCAACAATACCTGGCATGGTTAGTGGCAAAATAACGCGGAAAAAACGTTGAACAGCATTAGCACCTAAGTCTCTTGCCACTTCTAATAAACGTCCGTCTAATTTTTCAATAGCAGAGTAGAGCGGTAGAATCATAAATGGTAAAAGGAGATAAACTAAACCAATGATTACAGCTACTTCTGTATTTAAAATACGAATAGGCTCACTCAAAATGCCCATATCCATTAACATGGTATTTAACACACCTTTCACACCAAGGAATACTTTCATCCCATAGATACGAATAAGTGAGTTTGTCCAGAATGGTAATACCACGAGGAACAACAAAAATGGACGATATTTTGGATTAATTTTGCTGACCATAAAGGCAAATGGATAGCCAATGAGTAAGCAAATAATCGTCGCGATGCCAGACATATACAATGAGTTCCACACTACCTGCGCATAAAGTGGATTAAACAGGTTCGTGTAGTTATCTAAAGTAAATGGCAAAGCATAAAAGTCGCTACCATCTCGGGTTAAAAAACTTACGGTTAAAACCAATAAGTTTGGAATTAGCACAAAGAAGATTAACCAACTGAAGATAATTGCAACAGTAATTTTCTGGAATTTATTATTGATTATCTTCATCGTTGAGTACAACCTCCCAACCTTCGTGCCATGTAATACCTACACGTTGACCAACGCTGTGATCCATATGTGGGTCATCTTCGTTAAAGAATTCACTCACTAATACGCGTTTACCGTTGTGATCAAATTCTACTGTAGACTCAAGTGTCATCCCTTTATAGGTACGATCCACAATACGGCCAATAATTGCATTTGAGTGTTCATTTTCGTCAAGCTCCTCAATCACAATATCTTCTGGGCGTAATAATACTTGCAATTTTTGACCTTTTTCAGCAGAGATACTGGTGTGAATATCACATACACGACCTTCTACGTTAGCAAGTAGCTCATCATCAGATTTACGTTCAATCACAGTGGCATCAAATACGTTGATTTCACCAATGAAGCGAGCGACGAATAGGTTAGCTGGATCTTCATAGATTTCACGTGGTGAACCATCTTGTGCAATTTTACCTTTACGTAATAAGACGATACGGTCAGACATGGTGATCGCTTCTTCTTGATCATGGGTAACGAAAATAAAGGTAATACCAAGTTGACGCTGTAATTGTTTAAGTTCATTTTGCATTTGTTTACGTAACTTATAATCAAGCGCAGATAAAGATTCATCAAGTAGCAACACTTTTGGCTTATTCACAACAGCACGAGCAATCGCGATACGTTGTTGCTGACCACCAGAAAGTTGAGCTGGTTTACGGTCGGCCATTTCCTCTAATTGCACCATACGCAATGCATCCAGAACGCGAGGTTTAATTTCACTTTCTGCCACTTTTTGCATACGCAAACCAAAAGCCACGTTATCAAAAATAGTCATATGCGGGAATAACGCATAACTTTGGAATACGGTGTTAATGTGGCGTTTTTCTGCCGGAACATTAGTAATATCTTCACCGTCCAAAATAATATGACCTTCATCTAACTCTTCTAAACCCGCTAATAAACGCAATACTGTAGTTTTACCACAGCCGGATGGGCCAAGAATTGTGACGAATTCACCGTTATTAATGGTTAGATTAAAATCATTAATAATTGTGTTAGAACCATAGGATTTTTTGATTGAACGAAGCTCAATAATAGGCTTTTGAACCAGATTTTCCACTAGCTTTGGTTTTCTCCCTAATTTCACCAATTTAATCGGTACTGAGTAGAAATGAACCTGCAAAAATGATGCAGGGGCGACATAAAATTGAACGGATATGATATAGTGAATTGTTAATGATGAAAAGGATTTAATCACGTTTTTAGGAAAAATTTTATTGAAATACTGACCGCACTTTTTTCAGAAAATTTTATAACTCTCCACTTTCTTGTTATATATCAAGAACTGTAACGAATTTTGGGATTAGACTAACGCTGATATAAAGGAGAATTTTAAAATGGAAGAACATTATAATGAATTATTACAGCGATTTTTAACTTATGTCGCATTTGATACGCAATCTAAATCGTCTGCAAAACATTCGCCAAGTTCAGCAGGGCAAATGAAGTTAGCTTTGCACTTACAGAAAGAATTGATTGAACTTGGTTTACAAGCTGTCAATGTGACTAAGCATGCCGTTGTCACGGCTTATTTACCCTCAAATCATCCTGATTTCACACACACTATTGGTTTTATTTCCCACCTTGATACCTCACCACAATGCAGCGGTAAAAATGTTCAACCTGAAGTGATTGAAAATTATCGGGGAGGAGATATTGCATTAGGTTTAGGGGATGAGTTTATTAGTCCTGTGTATTATCCATTTTTACATCAGCTTATTGGCAAAACCTTGATTGTAACAGATGGAACCACTTTACTTGGTGCAGATAATAAGGCCGGAATCGCAGAAATTATGACCGCACTTTCTGTCTTGCAACGGGAAAATATATCACATTGCAATATTCGGGTTGCATTTACTCCTGATGAAGAAATTGGCTTAGGAATGCATTATTTCCCATTGGAGGATTTTCCTTGTGATTGGGCATATACCATAGATGGTGGAGAAGTGGGTGAGTTAGAGTATGAGAACTTTAATGCCGCGACGGCAAAAATTACCTTTAAAGGTCGGAGCATTCATCCTGGTTATGCTAAAAACAAATTAGTGAATGCGCTTACGTTAGCTTGTGAGTTTCAACAAGGTTTTCCAAAAGATGATGTCCCTGAAAAAACATCGGGTAAAGAGGGTTTTTTCCATTTAGATGATTTTAAAGGGGATATTGAGAAAGTTGAGCTACATTATCTCATTCGAGATTTTGACCAAGCTAATTTTGAACAACGTAAAGCGTTTATTTATCAACTCGTAGAAAAATTTAATAGAGAGAAAAGCCTAAAAGATCCCGTAGTATGTGTTATTGAAGACAGTTACAAAAATATGTATGACACAGTCAAAAATGTCCCACAGGCGATTAAGTTAGCTGATGCTGCAATGAAAGCTTGTGGTATTACACCAAATCATAAACCAATACGTGGTGGAACGGATGGGGCATTTTTAGCAGAAAAAGGATTAGCTTGTCCAAATATCTTTACTGGTGGCTATAATTTCCATAGTAAACATGAATTAGTGACACTTGAAGGGATGGAAAAAGCTGTCGAAGTGGTTATAAAAATAGCAAACTGTAAAGATTTGTAAATTATTGTAAAGAAAAAGCTTGCATTTGTCAGAATATGTCAATATAATCGTTAGCGTTTTATCGAGATTCCTTTGATAAAGCTAAACTTTAGAGATTTTATTCATAAATTCCTTTTTGGTGCTCCTAAGAAATTAGGAGCTTTTTTTTACCCCAAATTCAGATCTTTACTTCAAAAACGGATTGCTTCGTTTTTCTTGTCCAATAGTTGTGTAAGGGCCATGTCCTGCAATAACTACCATATCATCATTTAATGTAAATAATTTATTCTTGATTGATGAGATCAATGTATCAAAATCTCCACGAGGGAAGTCTGTACGACCAATACTGTTTTGGAAAAGGACATCGCCAGTAAAAGCAATATTTTTTTCATGTTCAATAAAACCAATGTGGCCAGGTGTATGACCAGGAAGATGAAGAATTTCAAAGGTAAATGTACCAATTTGAATTTTTTCACCTTCTTGATTAAACCAGCGATCAGGTGTAAATGCAGAAATATAAGGTAAGCCAAACTGCTGAGCTTGTTGTGGTAGACTTTCAAACAGAAAGCGATCTTCTTCCTGTGAGCCCCATATTTCAATATTAAAATGATCACGAATTGCTTCAGCAGCACCCACATGATCAAGATGGCCATGTGTTAATAAGACTGCTTTTAAGCTTAATTCTAATTCCTCAATACGTTGAATAAGCTTTTCCGCATTACCACCAGGATCGATAATTGCCGCATTTTTTTCATCATCCCAAATAAGAGAGCAATTTTGCTGAAAGGCTGTAACAGGAATAATTTCAATATTCATCTTTTTTCCTTATCGTTGATAACAAAAAACCGCACTAAAGTGCGGTCTAAAATTAAACTGTTTTTCATGCACCACGCCATGTTCTTACAGGGCCGGTATCCACGTGAATAAAATTACTATACGGATAATATCCTACACCACCGCTATCAAGATTTTCAGCCGCTTGGCGTAACCTTGCTAAAGGTACACCAGGGATTTTAAAATCAATCGCTTGGCCTTTAATATGATAACTGTTGCTTGCTACATCACGACTTTGTCTACGGCGCATGGCATTTGTTGCTGCACTACGATAGCCACAAATCACATCAATTTGTGCAGTACGTAAACCTAAATCACTTTGTAAATGATAAAACTTCATAAAGAGATTCGGATCCATTCGGCGTACTTGGTCAGTACGGCGATCTCTCATGAAGTAATCAAGTTTACCAAGTAATGAACGATTAAATCCAGTTGTTGCTGAGAACTCACCGCTTAATCGTTCATTGGTGTTGACATTATAGAAGCTAAGAATGCGAGGTTTAGGGGTAGAGACCATTGCTAACACCGTACTCGGCATCATGCTTGCGCCTAAAACGATGCCGCCTAATGAAAGCCATTTACGACGATTTTTGTCAATGTTACCCATTTTTTTAGTCTCTTTTGTTACCCATCTCTCACCCTAGACAACTTTTTCTTTAAAAAGTTCTAGCGCGAACATTGTTTAAAGATATTTTTTTACAACTGCCCAGTCGATCCCATTAAACGTCGCGGCATCGTCGTATTTATAAATATCCGGTAAAACTTGTGTTTGGCCGTTTTCAACCCATGCAGTCACATAATACAAGAATACAGGATCATTTGTACGAATGCTCGCAGACGTTGTTTTCTTACTTTCTAAAACGTTACGTTTTTTATCTTCTGACCAGCCAGCTTCTTGTAACAGAATAGAGGCAAGTTGATCGGATTTTTCTACACGCACACAACCTGAGCTTAATGCACGGTCTTTTTTGCTGAATAAGCTATGATTTGGTGTATCGTGAAGATAAATCGCATCAGAGCTTGGCATATTAAATTTATAGTTACCTAGTGCACTGTCGCCAGCTGCTTGACGGATACGGTACGGGAATTTATCCCCAATACTACTCCAATTAATCGAGTAAGGATCGATAGTATTACCTTTGCTATCCAAAATAGAGTAGTTGTGTGCAGCCGCATAGCCAGGGTCACGTTTTAATTTCGGTAAAATATCTTCATTGATTAAACGTGTTGGAGCATTCCAAGGTGGATTAACAACCACATTGCTCAAACGACTGTACATCACCGGTGTACGACGTTCATTTTTCCCTACAATAACGCGTGATTCTAAAATTGCTTTGCCATCACGATAATATTTCAATTGATAGCTTGGAATATTAACAAAGATTCCATTTTCAAAATCAGGAATAACGCGTAAACGTTGTGCATTAAGGGCAAGTTTTTTACCCATTGCAGAAATACCTGAAGCTGAAATCATCGATGGAAGTGCTTGTACGGTTTCACGGTATAAACGATTATGGTTAGATAATCCGTTTATAAAACCAGAAACAGCGTTGTTTTTAACCGCACTTTGCCATTGGTCGATAACTTCTTGATTTGGTAATTCTGGTTTATAAGCATTCGTTGCGTATAACCAACGTTGTGCTTGTTGATTTACGTTCTTGCTGTAATACAAGTAATCAAGGAAAGCGTCACTTAACAACACATCATAGGTGAGTCCACCCGTTTTTTCAGCATTATGTAAATTGACTAACGATTGAGCTGAACGTTTAGAAATACCAGATGCCACCATGGCAGCATATTCACGTAGGAATTGTTTCTCAGCCGCCTTGTCTTTCCACATAAGGTCATATTTATTATCGGCATATAATTTAGCCAAAATTGGTTTGAACTGTAGATTTTGTTCACCAATTTCATGCGTTAATGACATCTCTAGCATCGCTTGCTTTTCAGCGGCAAGACGAGCTTGATCTTCTTTAATTTCAGCTTCAAGTTTTGCTCGCTCTTCTGGACTTAATTTAGACATATCAACGCCTTTATTTTCGGCTTGTTGAGGTTGCCCAACTGTTTTGGCCCATTCAGCTAACGCACAACCTGACGTCATCATTGATAATGATAAGACTAATGCGCTTAATTTCATTGTTCCTTTTAACATTGCTGTACCTTTAAAAATATTCATAAAAAATAACCGCACTTCAGTTTTTTTCATCTGCCAAAGTGCGGTCAAAATAATCGTTATTTTGTTGCTTTTGCCGCTTCTTGTTTTATTTCAGCATCCACTTTTTGTTGATTGGCATTGAGTTTCACTAAATCAGCTGCCATTTTTTCCGCTTCTTTTAAGAAGAAATCAGGTGCTTCATAGTCTTTTGGCAAATCATCAATATCTTTTAATGCTTTTTTACCTTCACGTTTAAAACGATCATTGAGATCTTTTAAACGTCTCGCATCATCCTTATCATTTTCCGCTTTGCGTTCTTGGAAATTTAATGATAAGAATTTGCGCTCACGACGTTCATCACGAATCTTAAGATCTTCATTTAAAGCAATAAATTCAGGATCTTTTGCAATACGCTCAAGATGTTTTTCATTTAATGCTTCAACATCTTTACGTGCTTTATTGGTTTCAGAATAAGTCGCCGGTGGAATTTTATCCCAAGGTAATGCGTTATCTTCTTTTTCTTCACCAATTTCTTTGGCATCAATAATTTCAGGGAAATTAATATCTGCTGCGACACCTTTTAATTGGGTTGAACCACCATTAATTCGATAGAATTTTTGGATAGTATATTGCAATACACCAAGTGGTGTTTGGTCTAAATCATAAACAAAGTTTAATGAACGACTTTGTTGTACGGTACCTTTACCAAAGGTATTTTGCCCAATAATGATACCACGATTATAATCTTGCATTGCCGCAGCAAAAATTTCAGAAGCTGATGCACTGAAACGATTAATCATTACCAACAATGGCCCTTTATATTGCTGAGCGTTGTCATCATCTTCGTGTACACGAATACGTTGATACGCATCTCGTACTTGTACCACAGGACCGTCAGCGATGAATAAACCGCTTAATGCCACGGCTTCTGTTAATGCACCGCCGCCATTTTCACGAAGATCCACAATTAAAGCGCCAATTTTTTTCTTCTCAGCATCTACTAATAATTTTTTCACATCATCAGTTAAGCCAATATAGAAACTTGGGATTTTAATGACCCCAACAGTTTCCCCTTCTACTTTAGAAACAGTGAGTTTGGCAGCTTGGTCTTCAATACGTACTTTATCGCGAACTAAGGTTACAATACGGCTTTTCCCACCTTTTGCAGGTTCAATTTCAAGACGAACTTTTGTCCCTTTTTTACCTTTGATTTTGTCAACGATATCTTCTAAACGCCAACCGATAATATCTTCGATTTCTCCTTTTTCTTGGCCAACACCAATGATTTTATCGCCCGCTTGTAATTTTTTACTGCGATCAGCCGGTGCACCTGGCACTAAAGACTTGATGCTGGTTTCGTCATCTTCAGATTGTAATGTTGCACCAATTCCTTCTAAGGAAAGATTCATACTTTCATTAAAGCTTTTTGCAGTACGCGGAGCAAGGTAGCTTGTATGCGGATCGATTTCTCGAGCAAAGGCATTAATATAAATCTGAACAATGTCATCAGCTTTGGTTTGAGTTAATCGACGAATGGCTAAATTGTAACGTTTAGTTAGTTTTTCTTTAATTTCAGGCCATTTTTTATCTTTTAATTTCAGGCTGATTACATCATTTTTGACACGTTGTTCCCAAAGCTTGTTTACTTCTTCTTCGCTTGTAGGAAAAGGTGCTTTTTCACGGTCGATCTCAATTTGATCATTACCTTTTAAATCAGGTTCTTGATCTAATAAAGATAATGCATAAGCATAACGTTCATAGCGACGTTTCATCATCAGATCGTAGATAGCAAATGCGGCTGAAAGATCGCCCTCATTAAGTTGGTCATCTAATTTAGAACCATATTTAGCACGTAAATCATCAATATCTGATTTTAAAAAGGTGTTATGGCTGTAATCTAAGCTTTTAATGTAACGATCAAAAATCTTTTCGGAAAAGGCGTCATCAAGCTGGAATTTACGATAATGTGATTGGGTTAAACGTGTTGTTGCACGCTTCGTTGCCAACTGATTTGCATCAGTTGCCGAAGGAATCGTAATATCACTTTGCTTTAATTTCGGCTGCACAGCAAATGTGTCAGACGAATGAAGAAATAACGCACCTAAAATTGCTGTCGCAATAAGACTTTTGGTTGTATGTAATTTCATTTAACCTTTCCCGATAAGAAATAAATTATTAGGCAAATAAACGATCTGCGGTGACAGTCATCACTAAACCATTCTCAAGTTCTACGCGTGCGCCATCTTTTTCCACATTTAATACGGTCGCATTTTTCGCTTGTTCTGCTACTTTCACTTTCACTTTACTACCTGCAGAAAGTGTCGTGAAATCAACCGCACTTAGTTTCATTTGTGGTGCTTTTGGTTTGCGAGTTGCTTGATTTGAATTTGGTTTACGAGCAGGTCGTTTTTGTTGTGCTTTTTTGGCTGCTAATTCTGCTTTGCGTTTTTCTGCAAATTTAGCTTTTGCTTCTGCTAATTGTTGAGCCGCATGAGAAACGTGCTCTGCATCTAATACACCAGCAGGATTGCCGTATAAATCCACACGCTCAGCACCTTCTCGGCAGCCGTGTAAATAGCGCCAGTTGGATGTATATTGACGTAAAGCCTGACGTAATTGAGTTTTGCTGACACGTTCATCATCTTTTAATGCTTCAGCAAGATCTTGGAAAAGACCAATTTTTAATGGTTTTGCTTCACCTTCTGCAATAAAGCAAAGCGGGAATTTTTCCACAAGATATGCAATGATCGCTTTTGTATCAGTTAATTTTTGAACGCCTTCAGCATTATTTTCAACTTGGGCTTCAACTTGAGAATCTGTCATTTCTGCGTTTTCCTAGGATAAAAATAAAAACTTGCACAGTTTACCGCACTTTTATAAGGATTGACAATGGTTGGACAGAATAATTCTGTTTCTAACTCTAATGAATAACTTCACAAATTCCCTTAATTCAGGCTAAAATAGTCCACTTTTATAATTTCTGAAAACATAATGACAAAAACACCTGATTTTACTCATGCCACTTATAAACTCGTGCGTTGCATAGGATGCGATGCAACGGTGTCTGTTTGTCGTCCGCAAGAAGGGGAGCACGCGCAATGTCCGCGTTGCCATCATAAATTGCAATCGGGAAGTCGTTGGTCACTTAAACGTTGTTCATTAATCGCCCTTTCTATCTTAATTTTAATGCCATTTGCTTTAGGTTATCCATTATTGAGCTTAGATTTACTAGGTACTAAAATTGATGCTTCTGTTTGGAAAGGAATTTGGAAAATGGCAGTAGAGGGGTATTCCTATACTGCATTTATGATTTTTATCTGTGCTGTTTTAATGCCTGTCTCTTTTGCAATTTTAGTCATTATGTTGCAGCTTTCTAAATTACTCAAAATTAAGCCTCGTAATGTCTTATTATTTGTGGGTTATATTAAGCCTTGGGTTATGTTTGATGTGTATTTAGTTGCACTCGGTGTTACCATGTTTAAAGTACGCGAATATGCCACATTAGAAGTGGATGTATATTTAATTGCTTTTGTTTTTACCGCACTTTTAACCACATTATTGTTTATTAAAATTAATTTAGATGACTTATGGCATGATTTTTATCCCGAGCAGAAACCGGTTACCGAAAGTGATAAACCGTTAGAGCTTTGTACCGCTTGCGATTACACTTTTTTAAAAGAAGATCAAAAATACGATCATCGTCATCGTGCAATTTGTCCACGTTGTGCATCGCTTATTGAAACACCCGATAGTATAAAATTGCAACGCGTTTGGGCGACATTAGTGGCCGGGATTATTATGCTTTTCCCTGCAAATTTACTGCCAATATCCGGCGTTTATTTAACAGGCAATTTGTCACAAGATACCTTGATGTCGGGGGTGATGTCATTTATAAGCATGGGCAGCTATTTTGTTGCTTTCGTGGTATTCTTCGCCAGTATTTTTGTGCCAGTAAGCAAAATCCTCATTATGTTGTATTTACTGGCAAGCGTGCATTTTAAATGGCGACATTCAATTAAATGGCAAATGCGGCTATTACATATCGTTCACTTTGTTGGACGTTGGTCAATGCTGGATCTTTTTGTATTAGCCTTGATGATGTCTTTAGTAACACGTGGACAGATTATTAATTTTACTGTAGGCCCTGCCGCATTTTATTTCGGTGCAGCAGTGTTTTTAACTATGATTTCAACTTCTCAGTTTGATAGTCGATTAATTTGGAAAATTTATGACAGAAAACAATAAACCAGAATCTCAATCTATTGATGAGCAATATAACAATGTAGAAGCGTTATTACGTAAGAATAAACGCATCTCACCGTTTTGGTTATTGCCCTTTATTGCATTATGTATTGGTGCGATTTTATTTTTCCAAATTGTGCAAGAACAAGGAAAGATGATTACGATCACGTTTTCTAATGGTGCAGGGTTGGTTGCAGATAAAACACCGATTCGCTATCAAGGTTTGCAAATTGGTGTTGTGAGGAAGGTTAACTTTACTGACAATATGCAAAAAGTGAAAGTTGAGGCAAATATTTATTCTGAAGCGACAGAGGTGTTAAAAGAAAATACCAAGTTCTGGCTTGTTCAGCCAAGTGTGTCTCTTGCAGGGATTTCGGGTTTAGACTCTTTAGTTTCAGGAAATTATATTACGCTCCAGCCAGGTGATGGTGACTCTGAAGATGAATTTATTGCGGAAGAGCAAGGTCCCATTGCACAAGTCAATCCTGGCGATTTATTAATTCATTTAATTTCGGATGATTTAGGTTCGATTTCAATTGGGGCTTCTGTTTACTTCAAAAAAATGCCGGTCGGGAAAATTTATGATTACCGCTTCAATAAAGAGAATAAAGTTGAAATTGATGTGGTAATTGATAAGGCCTTTTCGCATTTTGTAAAGAAAGATTCACGTTTCTGGAATATTAGCGGTATTAACGCCAATATTAATTCATCGGGTATGAATGTAGCGGTGGAGAGTTTAAATGCTGTGGTGCAAGGTGCTGTATCATTTGAC
>CAJMPC010000016.1:0-15781 GCA_905215245.1 uncultured bacterium
GGGTAATTAAAATTCCGCTGCACCATTTTATACGGATTTTTACAATCTTTCGAGCCGAGTGATTGATAAATCTGATTCACTTCACGCACTTTATCATCTTTTGAACCTTCACATTGACGATAAATTTCGAGACGATTCTTTTCATCTAATAAATAAACGTTAAAGCTATTATCGGCATTATCTTCAAAGAAGAATTGTAAAAAACCTTCACTGGCAAACAAATCAATTTCAGGCGGATACCGACGGGCTTCCGGAATAATTTCTTTTTCTTCCAACTGAGTTGGCAAAACGTCCTCAAAATTGACCGCACTTTCTTTTCCACCCTCAATAGGTTGCAAACTGATCCCTTTTTCTTCAAAGAAAAATTGCCAGTTTTTCCCTGCCACACGTAAACGGGAGTGCGTTGTTGGGCGACTATCGCCTAATTGAATACTGATACAACGGTTTACAAGTATGCTCACCAAGTTTCGTAATGTGCGGTTGTAGTGTTTACTGTAACAGAAAACCTGTACAGAACGAGGCTGATTCACACCTTGATCAATTTTATTAGAAAGCACTTTTAAGGCAAGCAAAATCGCATTCTGCCCTTCAAAATGTAAAGTCCGAATTTCATTCCACACATTACGGTAAGTGAAATCAATGCTTCCTACCAAACTCTGTTCTAACTGACCAAAACTGAATAAATCACTTGGCGAAATATTTGATTTAAGCTCTTCGACTTGTGCGGTTGGGTCATTCACCAAATTCACCGCAATAAACAAATCACAGATTTCGCACTGCGAAGAAAGTGCCTCATTTGTCGGAACTTGGCTATTTGTATGCGGGAAAAATAACCGCAAATCAGCCACAAAATTACGTAAAGTAAGTTGGTCGATATTTTGGCTGATTAAGTGCAAATGGGTTTCAGCCGTCAATAAGCGATTAAAATAAGCCCATGCGACAACTTGATTTAAACTTTCACCGTATTCAATCACACGTTCTTTCGAGAACATAATGTGGTGTGGAGGCTGATTAACCATATACCACCCATCTTTAAAGCGCTTATTGCCGTGAACTTCGATGAACGTGAGGTGTTCTTCTGTTAAGTTATGGGAAATTTGTGAGTTTAGTAACGTAATTTTACCCGGCAATTCTTCAAAGGCTGTATAAAGTTTGCGAGAAAGCACCGTAATATCTTGCGGAATCACGCTAGAATTAATTTTATGTTTGCGTGCAAAATCCACTAGATTTCGATAACTCATCATCAAGAAATTCACCAAATTATTGTGACTTTCTTTCACCCGTTTGATTTTCCAATTTGGGCGCTGATCTAATTCTTCAATACGTTCTTTTGACCAACCCCATTCTTGGGCCATCATTTTCATATAAGAAATACGCCAGTTTGAAGCGTGATATAACGCAAAGTCTTCCGTCGCTTTCACGTAAAAACAAGAACGCACAAAATCAAGACGCTTAAATTCTGAATGTGCAGTCAAATATTGGCTAATTCTCTCTAAAATCGCAATATAAGGATCGAAATGATGTATAGCGGTGCTATGGCCAGAAAGCAAATCCTCTTTAAATTGGCGAGCAATTAACTGGGCATTTGGGTATTCTTGGGCATAGGTTTCCAACAACAATATTTTCATCACCGATTTATAAGGTGAATCAATACCTTTATAAAGTTGCCATAAGCTTGCACCGAAATATTCGCTCGCAGAGAATTGCCCTAATCCGCCAAAATCCACCCAATCATTTAAATTAAGCTCACCAGCCGCGACTAAACGAGCAACTTCGGCCTCATATTGCTTTTCATCTTCCACCCACAAGTGCAGCCACAATAATGGTTTACCCGCAAGGCGTACAGCGGAACGATAAAATTCTTCCAACAGCAACATATATTGAGCAGAACCGCTGTTTTCTTTAGTTAGCGGATCGGAATAACGCTCATTACGGAAGCGTTTTTGCGTCATCAAATAAAAATGCATTTCCACATGAAATGTGGATGCCCATTGGGTGATTTTCTTCGTTTTTTCCGCTAAGCGCTGCTGATCTTGTTCAGATAAATCATCTTGATGGCAGATCCAAATATCCAAATCCGAAGCTGAGGTTTGGCTAATAGATCCAAAACTGCCCATCACATAAATACCTAAGATCGGTGTGAAAACAGCATCAGAATTGACCGCACTTTGCACATATTCGACAAGTTCGGGATGTTCTTTTGAGAGAAAATTTTGCTGATAATTGGAAAGGATAAAATCGGCAATGCCTGCAGGGGCATCTTCCACATAACCCGGCAGAGCTGGATGATTAAGATGCAACAACAGCGGCACCAAAGAGACAATGTGTCGGAATACATCACCAGAGCCCAATAATGCACGATCAAAACGACGTTTATCTAGAGTTTCGATACATTTTCGGGCTTGAGTGAGATCGTATTTCAAGGCTTCCTACCTATGACCATATAACTGATATTACTGTACCACTTAGCTCATCAGAAATCAAAAATTTAAATGATCTGACTTTTTGCCCTAAAAATGGTAGCATAGGGCATAATTCTATTTAAAATCAGCGGTATTTATGGCAGTACTTAAAACCTTAAAAATAGCGACTCGTCAAAGCCCTTTAGCCCTTTGGCAAGCTAATTTTGTGAAAGATCAATTAGAAAAATTTCACCCAACACTTTCTGTTGAATTAGTTCCGATGGTAACAAAAGGCGATGTCATCCTAGATTCTCCTTTAGCTAAAATTGGCGGAAAAGGCTTATTTGTTAAAGAGTTAGAAAATGCTTTACTCGAAAAACGTGCCGATATTGCCGTCCATTCAATGAAAGACGTACCAATGGAATTTCCTGAAGGTTTAGGGTTAAGTGTGATCTGTAAACGTGAAGATCCGCGCGATGCTTTCGTCTCCAATACATACTGTTCATTAGATGAATTACCACAAGGTGCTATTGTTGGAACCTCAAGCTTACGTCGTCAATGCCAATTGAAACAATTACGCCCTGATCTTGATATTCGCTCTTTACGTGGCAATGTGGGCACCCGATTAAGTAAATTAGACAATGGCGAATACGATGCCATTATTTTAGCCTCAGCCGGCTTAATTCGTTTAGGACTAGCAGAACGCATTGCCTCATTTATTGAAGTAGAACAATCTTTACCTGCAGCTGGACAAGGTGCAGTGGGCATTGAATGTCGCGTTGATGACGAAGAAGTGAAAGCGTTACTTGCTCCACTTGCAGATGCCACTACAACGACTTGTATCTTAGCTGAGCGTGCAATGAATACCCGCTTACAAGGCGGCTGCCAAGTACCAATCGGTGGTTATGCTATTGAGCAAGATGGCGAAGTTTTCTTGCGAGCACTCGTCGGAGAAACCGATGGCTCTGCGATTATTCGAGCAGAAGGTAAAAGTGCGGTTGAAAATGCCGAAGCATTAGGTGTGAGCATTGCAGAACAACTTCTAGCACAAGGCGCAGATAAGATTCTGGCGAAGATTTATTCAGCATAGGAAATCACCATGGCCGTACTAGTCACTCGCCCTGATGAACGAGGAAAAGCCCTAGTTGACCAGCTGAATCAAGCCGGTGTGGTTGCCTTGCACTTGCCTTTGCTTTCTATTGAAGCAGGGGCAGAATTGGCACAATTACCGATGAAACTTAATCAGCTAAAAAGTGGTGATTATGTGTTTTTGGTTTCCAAAAGTGCGGTCGATTTTGCGGATAAAACCCTGAAAGATATTGGCTTTAGCTGGCGTCAAGATTTACAATACTTTACAGTTGGACATAGAACGGCACAGCATTTTTCCTGTCAAACTGAATGCACTGTTCGTTATCCAATTACGTCGGAAAATACCGAAGGCGTGCTAAATTTACCGCAAATGACAGAATTAACAGATAAAAACTTGTTAATTTTACGTGGCAACGGCGGACGAGAATTACTGCGCGAACAAGCCACACTACGCGGTGCAACTGTTGATACAGTCGAATGTTATCAACGCACACCGATTAGTTATAATAACGAAGAGCAAACCAGTATTTGTATTCGTTCTGGTGTACAAACCCTTGTAGTAACAAGTCTTGAAATTTTGCAGGCGTTAATCGAATTTGTGCCTGAAAATGAACAAAATTGGCTAAAAAATTGCTGTTTAGTCACGGTAAGCCAACGCATTGCTGATGTTGCAATACAACAAGGTTGGCATAATGTGGTGGTTTCCGCCGGTGCGGACAATCAAAGTTTACTTAATACCTTACTTAATGAAGTAACTCCCCTTTCTCACTAAGGAAAAGATATGGCGAAAGAGAAATTAACCCCTGAAACGACAGATGAAATCCAAGAAACAGATGCAGTGGAAATTCAAACTGAAGATCGCGAGCCTGTTGCGCCACGTACACAAACTGTTGTGAAGAAAAGTGGTACTGGATTAAGTTTATTGGCTATTCTCATTGCACTTGGCGTGGGTGGTGCAGGTTATTATTTTGGCCAACAAAAAGTGGATGAATTCCAACAAAAATTGACCGCACTTGAAGCTCAAATCAATAATAAAACGGTGGTTTCAGCACCTGCTCAAGAAGTAAAATTTGATACGACACAGCTTGCTCAGTTAGAGTCTGCGAATAAAGCAACGCAAAACAAAATTGCGCAAGTAGAAGAGCTAATCAATGCCAAATCACATGAGTTAGTTGGCTTACAATCACAAATTAATAAAGTGAGCGCGCAAGCTAATGCTCAACAACCTACTGATTGGTTATTCTCAGAAGCCGATTTCTTACTCAACAATGCATTACGTAAATTAGTGTTAGATAATGACGTGGATACAGCGGTTTCACTCTTAAAACTCGCTGATGAAACTCTTGCTAAAGTGAATAACTCACAATCTGCGGCTATCCGTAGCGCAATCAATCAAGATCTGAAACAACTTCTCTCCGTAGCTGGCGTGGATCAAAATGCGGTCATGCAAAAATTATCGCAATTAGCTAATACGGTTGATGAACTACCAGTGTTAGATGTGAATTTTGATGATGATCAAAATACAACAAAATTATCAGATTCCCTTTCTGATTGGGCGGAAAATGCAGAAAAAAGTGCAACCTCATTCTTAAATCACTTTATTCGCATTTCACCGAAACATGGTGCCGATCGCAAAGAATTATTAGCACCAAACCAAGATATCTACTTACGTGAAAACATTCGTTTACGCTTACAATTAGCGATTATGGCAGTGCCTCGTCAGCAAAATGAGCTTTATAAACAATCTTTAGAAGCCGTTGCATCTTGGATTCGTAGCTATTTTGATACCAATGCTGAAGTGACTCAAAGTTTCTTAAAATCAGTGGATGAATTATCTGAATTATCCATCTATGTGGATGTGCCAAGCCAATTACAAAGCTTAAGCATGCTTGATAAATACTTAAACCGTACACCTTTAGATGTGCAAAAAGTAGAAATCGAAGCAGAAAAAGCGGTTGATAATTCACCAAGAAAAGAAGAAGTAAAACCAGCACCTGAAGCGAAAGCGGAAGAGCCAAAAGTGGAAGAAAAACCCGCTGAAGCACCAGCTGCACAACCGGCAACTGAACCCCAACAATAAGGATAGATAATGTTTAGAGTTCTCTTTTTAATGATCGCCTTACTCGCCGGATTGATTGCTGGGCCTTACCTCTCCGGTCAGCAAGGTTATGTCAGAGTTGAAACGGCAAACACCGTGTATGAAATGTCACTTACCACATTAGTCATTCTCTTTGTGGTCGCACTTGCAGTGATTTATACATTAGAGTGGATTGTTACCCGTTTCTTCCGTTTAAGTAGCAATACCTATAACTGGTTTTCTCGCCGTAAACGTGTGAAAGCACAACGTCAAACCCTTGAAGGCTTGATGAAAATGAATGAAGGCGATTATGCCAAGGCAGAAAAACTGATTGGTAAAAATGCGAAACATTCTGCAGAGCCAGTATTGAATCTGATTAAAGCTGCAGAAGCTGCTCAACAACGCGGTGATGAATTCAGCGCAAACCGTTATTTAATTGAGGCTACGGAGCTTGCTGGTTCAGATAATCTACTGGTCGAAATTGCCCGTACCCGTATTTTATTACAACAAAATAAATTACCGGCTGCGCGTAGTTCTGTCGATAGCTTGCTTGAAATGTCAGATCGCAACAAAGAAGTGTTAAAACTTGCGGCTGAAATTTATAGCCGTTCCAAAGCTTATCAAGCACTTGATGGCATCTTAGATTTAATCGAAGGTTCTGGCTTATTCTCAGCAGAAGAATTTAAAGCGCTTCAACAAGAAACAGAAAATGGCTTGTTAGATGAGAAAATGAATGAAGAAGGCGTTGAAGGCTTGCTCGCATGGTGGGAAGCTCAGCCACGCCGTCGTCGCAATGATTTAGAGTTAAAAACAGCTTTAATTCAACGTTTAATTGATTGTAACGATCATGAATCAGCTTATGAGTTCACGCTTGAAATCATGAAGAAATTGGGTGATAACACCCCAATCAGCCCTGAACTTTGCACGCAAATCACTCGTTTACAAGCAGAAGATAACAGCAAACTGCTCAAACTAGTGGAAAAACGTGCAAAACGTGCGGATGAAAGCCAACGTTGTTGTCTCAATCGTGCATTAGGTTATCTTTATGTGCGTAATAATGACTTCGCTAAAGCAGCAGAAGCATTTAAAGAAGTGACCGCTTGCCCAACTCAGCTTCAACCAAACGATGTCATGATGGCGTCTTATGTGTTTGAACAAGCTGGCGACAAAGCAGCAGCGGAAAAAATTCGTCAGGACAGTTTAAAATCAGCCATGTCAATTCAAGACAAACCGGCTGAAACACAAACTGAAGCAAAAACAGACAAAGAACCAACCGCACTTATTGCGAAACGTGATTAAAATAAACAAAGACGGGGCTGAATAAAGCTCCGTTTTTTATTCTTTCTATCTTGCAGATCTTATTTGAAACGTATCTCTTATTACATTTCATTATAAATAATGCATTTCCATTCTTTTCTCACTGATTCAAAATTTTTTACTATATCGTTACGCAAACGATTAAATTATAAAAAATGAATTGGGATTATATTTTAAGCGTCACCCCACGTTTTATTCATGCCACGCTGATGACGCTTCATCTTGCCTTTTGGGGCATTTTATTGTCGCTAGTGATTGGTGTGATTTGTGCGGTGATTACCACCTACAAAGTCAAATCATTAACTTGGTTAGTAAAAGGCTATATTGAACTTTCTCGTAATACGCCTTTATTAATTCAAGTATTTTTTCTCTATTTTGGGCTGTCTAAAATCGGCCTGAAATTAGATGGGTTTATTTGCGGTATTATTGGACTGGCATTTTTAGGTGGAAGCTATATGGCAGAAGCCTTTCGTGGTGGTCTGGAAGCAGTATCAAAAGGACAAATTGAATCAGCCTTAAGTATTGGTCTAACCCCTTTTCAAGCTTTTCGCTATGTGATTTTCCCGCAAGCCTTTGCGATTGCCACACCTGCAATCGGAGCAAATTGCTTGTTCTTAATGAAAGAAACCTCAGTGATCAGTGCCGTTGCCGTAGCCGAACTGATGTTTGTAGCGAAAGAAGTCATCGGGCTCGATTACAAAACCAATGAAGCCTTATTTTTATTAGTGGTGTTTTATTTGATCATTCTATTACCGATGTCTCTGTTCATCAGTTATTTAGAACGCCGTACTCGGAGAGCAAAATATGGGGCTTGAGTTATTATTCCAAGGTAGCAACATTGAACGCCTGCTCAACGGTTTATGGGTAACAGCTGAAATTGCATTCGTTTCCGTCTTCTTCGCCTGTATTTTAGGTGTGATTTTTGGCGTAATCATGACAAGCAGAAATCCAATTATCAAAGCCATCTGCCGCTTTTATTTAGAATTTGTACGTATTATTCCATTATTAGCCTTACTTTTTCTCGCGTATTTTGGTTTGGCAAAATGGTTTGATATTCACTTAGATGGCATTTCTGTATGTATTTTGGTGTTTATTTTCTGGGGAACAGCAGAAATGGGAGATTTAGTGCGTGGCGCATTAACTTCCATTGAAAAACATCAAGTGGAATCAGCCTACGCTTTAGGTTTAACGCCGTTTCAAACCTTTGTGTATATTTTACTTCCACAAAGTTTAAAACGTGTGACACCAAGTGCTATTAACCTCTTTACCCGCATGGTAAAAACCAGTTCCTTGGCAATGTTAATCGGTGTAGTAGAAGTGATAAAAGTCGGTCAACAAATTATCGAGCATTCATTATTTAGTAATCAATCGGCGGCGCTTTGGATTTATGGTGTCATTTTTGGTTTATATTTTGTGATTTGTTACCCGCTATCCTTATTTTCCCGTTATTTAGAAACCCGTTGGGAAAGTTAATTTTAATTAGGAAAACACATGGCGTTATTAGAAATTAAAAACCTCGTCAAAAATTACGGTGATGTAGAAGCCCTCAAAGGCATCAATCTTTCCATAGAAAAAGGCGAAGTTGTCGTTATTTTAGGTCCATCGGGTTGTGGTAAAAGTACTTTTTTACGCTGCCTAAATGGACTAGAGGAAATAAAGCGCGGTCATATTTTACTGCAAAATGTAGGCGAATTAGGCAAAGACATTCCTTGGGTTAAAGCGCGTCAACGCATTGGGATGGTATTCCAAAGTTATGAACTCTTCGCTCATTTATCAGTGATTGACAATATTTTGCTCGGCCCTTTAAAAGTACAAAAACGCGATCGCGCAGAAGCTGAAAAACAAGCCGATGAGTTACTTAAACGTGTAGGTCTATATGACCGAAAAAATGCCTATCCGCGTGAATTATCAGGTGGGCAAAAACAGCGAATTGCTATTGTGCGTTCACTTTGCATGAACCCTGAAATTATTCTGTTCGATGAAGTCACTGCTGCCCTTGACCCTGAAATGGTACGCGAAGTACTTGATGTGATTTTAGGACTTGCTAAAGATGGTATGACGATGCTCATCGTTACCCATGAAATGAACTTCGCCCGTCAAGTAGCTAACCGCATTGTGTTTATGGATAAAGGGCAAATCATTGAACAGGCAAAACCGGAAGATTTCTTCACGAATCCAACCACGGATCGTGCGAAAACATTCTTAAATATCTTAAATTATGAACCGAGAGGGACAAACTATGAAGAAAACATTTAAAACATTGACCGCACTTTTAGCCACTGCCACCTTAGCATTTGGCTTAACCGCGTGTAATGATAAAGAACCAGCTAAAGACGGAGCAAAAACAATCTCAAGCCTTGAGCAAATACAAAAAGATGGCAAAGTGCGCATTGGTGTATTTAGCGATAAACCACCATTTGGTTATGTGGATGCGCAAGGTAAAAGCCAAGGCTTTGATGTCGAAATTGGTAAAGCGATCGGTAAAGACTTATTAGGTGACGAAAACAAAGTAGAGTTTGTTTTAGTGGATGCCGCAAACCGCGCTGAATACTTACTTTCTAAGAAAGTTGATATTATCTTAGCTAACTTCACTGTGACACCAGCTCGTAAAGAAGTGGTAGATTTTGCTAATCCATATATGAAAGTGGCACTCGGTGTCGTTTCAAAAGATGGCTCAGTCATTACTGATCTTGAACAATTAAAAGGCAAAACTTTAATTGTAGATAAAGGCACTACTGCTGATATTTTCTTCACCAAAAACTATCCAGATGTGAAGTTATTGAAATTCGAACAAAATACAGAAACCTTTGAAGCCTTACGTGATGGTCGTGGCGATGCATTGTCTAACGACAATACCTTCTTATTCGCTTGGGCAAAACAAAATCCAGGTTATACCGTGGGCGTAAAAAACTTTGGTGATCAAGATGTTATTGCACCAGCTGTTCGCAAAGATGCACCTGAATTGTTAAATTGGTTAAACAACGAAATCCAAACCTTAGGCAAAGATGGTCGTTTAAAACAAGCTTACGAAAAAACTTTATTGCCAGTTTATGGTGATACCGTCAGCGAAAGCGATATCGTGGTTGAATATAAATAATTCTCCCACATTCACTTCTCCTTTAGTCCAACTCAAGGAGAAGTGAAAACTTACTAAGTTTTGACCGCACTTCCAATTTTAAATGCGAAATATGTTTTTTCTAGATATATGCCTATTTTACCCTTCAACAGCATGTCTTGTATTATCACTTTATAACACCTAAATTTGATAATAATTCTTATTCATAGTAATATTCTGATGTTTTATTCAGACAGGAGTTTATATGCAAAAAAAATCAACAATTCGTTTAATTTTGGCCGTTCTATTACTGACTTTTGGTATCACTACTCAAGCAGAAATAAAAACAATCAAAGATGTATTAGGACGAGAAGTTAACGTTGATGTGCCCGTAAAAAATGCCGTGTTAGGCTTTTACTATCCTGATTACATTGCTGTTACGGGTGTTGAAAATTTTAAATATGTTAAAGGTATCTCACGTGAATTTTGGGAAAAATTTAATCCAGGAAGTTGGGCATTGTTTTCTGAAAAAATGCCTGAACTCAAAAATATTGCTGATATTGGTAATGTAAATACAGGAACTTTCTCAACCGAAAAAACCTTGGCATTAAAACCTGATGTATTGATTCTTGCAGAATGGCAATATCAAACTATTGCTTCCGAACTACCTAAGTTAGAACAAGCTGGCGTTCCAATTATTGTTGTCGATTTTAATGCTCAAAGTGTAGAACGACACACCCAAAGCGCAAAGATTTTTGGGCAACTTGCAGGTACCGAAGAACGAGCAAATAAAATTGCAGATGAATATGCTCAAGGCATTACTGATATTCAAAAACGTGTAAAAGAGGCTAACCTACCTAAACCTAAAATCTATGTAGAATTTGGCAATAAAGGTCCTAGTGAATATAGCTTTACCTTTGGTAAAAATATGTGGGGTGCTATTGCTGAAACTGTTGGCGGGGATAACGTAAGCGCGCCTTTTGTCGAAAATTGGGGACCAATTAATCCAGAACAACTTCTTGCCGCACAACCTGAAGTGATTATGATTTCTGGCACAGAAATGGGGCATGAAACTAACGATGAAATGATGGCGATGGGAATAAACATCAATGAACAGGATGCACAAAAACGCCTAAAAGGTTTCTTAACCCGTGCAGGGTGGCAAGATTTACCTGCAGTTAAAAACCACCGTGTTTACGGTATTTATCATACGGCTTCTCGCTCACTAAGTGATCTAGCAGCCGCTCAATTTATGGCAAAAGCACTTTACCCAAAACTTTTTGAAGACATAGACCCACAAAAAACCTTTATGGATTTCCATAAAAACTATTTGCCTATCATACCTAGTGGTACGTTTTTTATTAAATTGAAAGATTAAACAATTCATAAGGTGAGCGATGCTCACCTTTTTTATATTCTCACTGCCTTTCATAAGTGAAAACTCCTTTATTTTTGACCGCTCTTTGAAAGATGTGGTGTAAATCTTGCCTTTAATGGCATTCTTTCCTGAATACGTTCCCGATTAATCTGTAACGCCGCCTCTGTGGCTTCATAGTCCAACCATAAACTTGGATCATCGGGTAATGTTTCATTCCAAATATACTGCACGTTAAAGCCTCGCGCCTTACATTCCGCATGCAATGCATCATACCGTTTCTTTAAAAACGCCAATTTATTAAAGAAAAAGCGCACATGCCCTTCACCTAATTTATATTCCGCAGGCTGTCCTTTTAAGTGATATTTACCTTTCGCCACGGCGTTAGGAATGCGGGTTAATTCACGATGCTCCGCTAAAAGATGCTGATCACAAAGCTCCTCAGGTGGAACAAGATTAATTCGAGTCATAAATCATACCAAAGAAAAAGAAACATAGTACGGGGCGTAAAGGTATTTGTCTATCTCATAATAAATACGACTCAAAAGATTAATTATTTTTCTTTGATTTTCACATGAATCAACCTTTGTTAAACTCATTAAAAATATCGCTATTGAAGGAACCCGCATGTCTGTCAAAACATTTGAAAAATTGACCGCGCTTTTAGATAAACATCAAGCACGCTATCGTGTCGTTGAGCATCCAACTGCAGGAAAATCAGAGGAAGTGGCTAAAATTCGTGGTACAGAATTAGGGCAAGGGGCAAAGGCGTTAGTATGCAAAGTGAAAGGAAATGGCGTAAAACAAGCGGTATTAGTGATATTGCCGGCCGATCAACAATCTGATTTGAGTAAGGTAGCGGCCTATTTAGGTGGCACGAAAGCCTCGCTTGCTAGTCCAGCAGAAGTAGATTCCTTAACTGACTGTGTATTTGGTGCAATTCCTCCTTTTAGCTTTCATCCTGATTTGTTGCTAATTGCTGATCCTAGCTTACTGTCTCGTTATGATGAATTAGCATTTAATGCAGGCACGTTAGAACGTTCTATTATTCTCAATACACAAGATTATGCCTCAATCGTTCAGCCCACATTAGTGGATGTAATAAAAACCGAATAGAGAAAAGATTGGTTGTCTTTCATTTGATTGATACAATGCTTCCGTTTTTCTATTAATTGGACATCTCATGAAAAAATATCTTAAAGCATTTATTCTTTTTCCGTTGATTATTCAAATTATCGGCACTGTCGCCTTAACATTCTCGAATAATGATACTGATCAAATTCAGAGCTCAGTGCTTTCTGTCTTTATTGTGGCTGCAGTGCCGACTTTTCTCATTACGCTTTGGGCGGCATTTCACCGTTATGCAAGCTACAACGTGAAAGCTATTGCATTAATTGCAGGATTAATCGGCTTTAGTTACACAGTCGTGGCAGGATTCTTTTATGCCACACTCGTTAATGACATGGGATTTGGCGAATGGTTACGCGCAGGAGGATTAGAAATTACCTGCTTAATGGCCGCAGGTTTGGCGCTTTATTCTGTTATGGTATTACCGCTCTTGTTACCTAAAGAACGCCCACTATAAGGCAATTTGAGGTGAATATTGAGCAGTTAAATCCACCAAATCTGCTAATGAAATTGACCGCACTTGATTGTTTCCTGGCAAAAGTGCGGTTAAATTTCGGGCTAAAACATCCTGCTCCAACACAAAACATTGTCCTTTGCATTGAGTAAGCATTTCCCCATACTTCACCGCTAGCAACACACCATCTTGCCATAAAACCACCGCATCATTTTCCGTGATTTCAGTCAAATAACGTTGAAGGTCAGTCTCAGAATAATGAGCTTGAGAAAAGGTATAAAGCATAATATTCCTTAAAACGTAAACACTTTTTCTGCTTGGCTAAGTTTATTGATCAGCGAAGTGCGGTCAATTTTTTCAGCAGAAATAATGAGCTGTTCAGCTTGCAAATTGTATTGGTCGAGTGAATTGGCACAAACAAAGCGCTGTTCAATATCGTATAAATCTAATAATTTAAAGGTACGAATAAAGTCTTTTTGTAACAATAACTCAGGATTTTGCCCATCGAGTAAATTTAATACGCCATCATCAATAAAAAAGACACCAATTTCCTCTTCATCACAAAATGCTGTCGCAGCAAGCAAAGCATCTAAACCTTCACGAGAAATCGCGTTTCCATGCGGTGCGGTACGAAATAAGAATGCTAGCTTCACAATGTTACCACCCGATCTGCTTTTAATGCCATCGCCATAAACTCGCCTAAGCCTGTAATCTCAAAACCTTCGGCAAGATTCGTATGCTCCGTATCTTTTGCTGTAAGCGCATCCACTACGCCACGACGTTGTGAAGCCGCCACACATAAATGCAAAGGAATATGATGCTGCGCTGAAAAGGCTTGCCAAGCTTGCGTGAGATTAAATTCATCATTGGCAGGATAAACCAAGCCATTGCCATTACTCACACCGTCTTGGAAAAAGAAAATTTGGCTAATGGCATGCCCTTTTTCGAGTAAAGCTTGGGCAAATTGATAGGCAAGAAAAGCCCCTTGTTTTCCATAAACGGGACTTTTCACGGCGAGAACATAGTTCATTACTCTTGCTCTTGTTTGATTTGACGAATATACAAATACACGGTGTGGCGAGAAATCGCGAGGCGATCAGCCACTAAATTGATCGCATCTTTAATATCAAAAATGCCTTTTTCGTAAAGTGAAATCACAATCTGACGGTTCTTATTATTATTCGAAACCGAGCGATCTGCATTCACTTCTTCAATGGTTTTTTCTACCGTTTGTGCCACCAATTCTTCCACTGAACTTGCAAAATTAACGGAAGAGGTTTCATTTTGTTCCTGCGTTGGCATAAAGGCCTGCATAAATTGAGAAACCGGCACATCCAAATTAATATTGATACAAAGTAAACCAATAATGCGTTGTTTGCCATTTCGAATGGCGATAGTCACAGACTTCATCAACACATTGCCTTTCGCACGCGTGAAATAAGGCTTAGACACACTCTCACTTTGCATATTACGCAAGGATTTCAGGGCTAAATCCGTAATAGGTGAACCCACTTGGCGATTGGTATTATGCCCGTTGGCAATACAAATCGCAGAATGCTCAATATCTTCCAAAGAATGTAATACGATTTCACAATGCTCGCCAATCAACGCGCTCACGCCATCAACTACCGCTTTATAGGAAATCAGAATAGCACGATCTTCATCGGTGAAAGGTTGTCTATCGGTTAGTATCATTTTTCAAATCTGGTAGGGAAAATGACCGCACTTTGGACAAAGTGCGGTTGAATTAAGGATTATTTTTTAGGATTAACGTCTAATACTTCAACGTCGAAGTAAAGCGTTGCATCAGGTGGAATTGAATCGCCTGCACCTTGTTTGCCATAAGCTAATTCAGGTGGAATCACTAATTCGATTTTACCGCCTTTCTTCACTAACTGAAGGCCTTCAGTCCAACCTTTAATCACTTGGTTTAATTTAAACTCAACCGGTTGACCACGTTCAACAGAGCTATCAAATACTTTACCATCTGGTAATTTACCAGTGTAATGTACTTTCACAGTATCTGTTGCTTTAATCGCATCACCTTTACCTGCTTCAGTGATTTTGTAAAGTAAGCCATCTTTGGTGCTTTTTACACCATCTTTTTTCGCAAATTCAGCGCGGTATTTATCACCTTCTTCTTTTGCGGCTTTCGCTTGTTGTTCTACTTTTGCTTTAGCTGCAGACACTAATTGCTCTTGAATGCCATCTAAGGTCTTTTGAATTTTTTCGTCTTTACGAACATCAACTTTACCTTCTAATGCATCTTTTAAGCCATCTAAAATACGCGCATTGTCGTATTGAATGACTTCTTTTTGAGCATCCACTAAATCTTTTACTTGGTTACCCATTAATGCACCTACAGCATAAGACGCATCACTTGCGCTTGGCGCTGCTTTATCTTCTGCAAAAACAGAACCTGAAACGACCGCACTTACCATAAGTGCAGCAAGAGAAAGTTTTTGAATTTTCAACATTTTGCTTGATCCTTTATAATAGAAACGGAATAGCGAATAGGTTAAATCGGATTGACCAAATTCACAACATTTTTTTAAAAATTAGAGAAATTTTATGCAAAATCAACAAATTTTAGAAGATCGCATTGCTGAACTTGAAATGAAAATTGCTTTTCAAGAACAACTTTTAGACGAGCTAAACCAAGCATTAGTTCAACAACAGTTTAATATGGATAAAATTCAACTTCAACTCCGCTATCTCGCCGGCAAATTAAAAGATATGCAACCTTCTAACATTGCTAGCCAAGCAGAAGAAACGCCTCCTCCACATTATTAAAATGTAATAAAACCATATTTTATCTAAATGCGTGATCTTCATCACAAATTCATAAAAAATATTTTTATTTTATTGAAAAAATAACCAAGTG
>CAJMPC010000017.1:0-15277 GCA_905215245.1 uncultured bacterium
GGCGTGGAATCTTTAAATTATGTTTCTCGCCAAGAAAGCTTAAAAGAATTCAAAAGTTGGTCTGGTTTTGGTGAAGAATTAGAGATTTTAGATGATAATCCATTACCGGCAGTCGTGATGGTGAAGCCGTCTAAAGACTTTAATGCATCTGAAAAACGAGCAGAATTACGTACCAACTTAAATAAAATTAAAGGGGTGCAAGAAGTTCGTTTAGATAACGATTGGATGGAAAAATTGACCGCACTTTCGTGGTTATTTGCGCATGTGGCAATTTTTTGCACGGTTTTAATGACTATTGCAGTATTCCTTGTTATCGGAAATAGTATTCGCTCAGATGTCTATAGCAGCCGAGCAAGCATTGATGTGATGAAACTATTAGGTGCTACAGATCAATTCATTCTTCGCCCTTATCTTTATACCGGTATGATTTACGCGGTGTTGGGTGGATTGGTTGCAGCGCTGTTTAGTAGCCTTATTGTCGGGTACTTTACTTCAGCGGTGAAATATGTGACGGATATCTTTGCGGTTGCATTTGAGCTCAATGGATTAGGCGTTGGTGAGCTAATCTTCTTATTAGTAAGCTGCTTGATTATGGGCTATGTTGGCGCTTGGATTGCTGCAACAAGACATATTGCAATGTTAGATAACAAACTATAAATTTTATTTATATAAAGTGCGGTCATTTTTTGTCGTGTTTTCAGCTGAAAAACATTCGGGGAAAATGACCGCACTTTTTGTATGTGGAAATTAATTGAACAAAAAGCTTGCATAATTAGGTGTTTTTGTGTAATATCCACGGGCTTTCAGATATTGGAAGCCGTTTAATGTAATCATTTATTAAACGAGTATTACGATATGTAATACTAACAATGTTTCCGATTTGGAGACTATATAACAGGTAACTTACACCTCCTTTTCTATTTTGAAGTTAGAATTGTGATTGGTGTTAGTTTTTTATTAGCTAAATTTTATTGGAGCTCTGGTCTAATGCAGAACCAAAGAATCCGTATCCGCTTAAAAGCTTTCGATCACCGTTTGATCGATCAATCTACTGCGGAGATCGTAGAAACAGCTAAACGTACTGGTGCACAAGTTCGTGGTCCAATCCCTTTACCAACTCGTAAAGAGCGTTTCACCGTGTTGATTTCTCCACACGTGAACAAAGACGCGCGTGACCAATACGAAATTCGTACACACAAACGTTTAGTAGATATCGTAGAGCCAACAGAAAAAACTGTTGATGCATTAATGCGTTTAGATTTGGCTGCCGGCGTGGACGTGCAGATCAGCCTAGGTTAATTAAGAGGTTATTACAATGATTGGTTTAGTCGGTCGTAAAGTTGGTATGACCCGTATCTTCAATGAAGACGGTGTTTCTGTACCAGTTACCGTTATCGAAATCGAAGCCAACCGCGTAACTCAAGTTAAAACTCTTGAAAACGATGGCTATACTGCAGTTCAAGTTACTACTGGTTCTAAAAAAGCGAATCGTGTAACTAAACCTGAAGCAGGCCATTTCGTGAAAGCAGGTGTTGAAGCTGGTCGCGGTTTATGGGAATTTCGTACTGAAGGTGAAGAATTCACTTTAGGTCAAGAAATCAATGTTGACATCTTTGCAGATGTTAAAAAAGTAGATGTTACTGGTACTTCTAAAGGTAAAGGTTTCCAAGGTGGTGTTAAACGTTGGAACTTCCGTACTCAAGATGCTACACACGGTAACTCTTTATCACATCGTGTACTTGGTTCTATTGGTCAAAACCAAACTCCAGGTCGTGTGTTTAAAGGTAAAAAAATGGCAGGACATTTAGGTGCTGAGCGTGTAACCGTTCAATCACTTGAAGTTGTTCGTGTAGATGCTGAGCGTAAATTGCTATTAGTAAAAGGTTCTGTACCTGGTGCTATCAATGGCGATGTTATCGTTAAGCCAGCAGTTAAAGCATAAGTCTAGGAGATAGAGATGGAATTACAAGTTGTAGGTGCAAACGCACTAACTGTTTCTGAAACTACCTTCGGACGTGAGTTTAACGAAGCTTTGATTCACCAAGTTGTTGTTGCTTATGCAGCAGGTGCTCGTCAAGGTACTCGTGCGCAAAAAACTCGTGCTGAAGTGTCTGGTTCAGGTAAAAAACCTTGGCGTCAAAAAGGTACAGGTCGTGCTCGTTCTGGTGATATCAAATCACCAATCTGGCGTTCTGGTGGTACAACCTTCGCGGCTAAACCACAAGATCACAGCCAAAAAGTGAACAAGAAAATGTACCGTGGTGCTATCAAAAGCATTCTTTCTGAATTAGTTCGTCAAGACCGTTTGGTTGTTGTTGAAAAATTCGAATTAGATGCACCAAAAACTAAAGTATTAGTACAAAAATTAAAAGATTTAGCAGTTGAAGATGCGTTAATTATCACAGCAAGTTTAGATGAAAATCTATTCTTAGCGGCACGTAACTTATATAAAGTTGATGTACGTGATGTTCAAGGTATCGATCCAGTTAGCTTAATCGCTTTCGATAAAGTGATTGTTACTGTTGACGCTGTGAAACAAATTGAGGAGATCCTAGCATGAGTCAAGAACGTTTGCTAAGCGTGCTACGTGCACCGCACATCTCTGAAAAAGCAACTAACAATGCTGAAAAATCTAACACTGTTGTACTTAAAGTTGCTTTAGATGCGAACAAAGCTGAAATTGCTGCTGCTGTTGCTCAATTATTTGAAGTAAAAGTTGACTCAGTTCGTACTGTGGTTGTTAAAGGTAAAACTAAACGCCGTGGTAACAAAATGGGTCGTCGCAGCGACTGGAAAAAAGCTTATGTAACTTTAGCCGAAGGCCAAAACTTGGACTTCGTGGACAGTGCAGAGTAATCGGAGGAAATTAGAGAATGGCTATCGTTAAATGTAAGCCGACCTCCGCTGGTCGTCGTCACGTTGTTAAAATCGTGAACCCTGAATTACACAAGGGTAAACCTTACGCGCCTCTTCTAGATACTAAATCTAAAACTGGTGGTCGTAACAATTATGGTCGTATTACCACTCGCCACATCGGTGGTGGTCATAAACAACATTACCGTTTAATCGATTTCAAACGTAACAAGTTAGATATCCCAGCGGTTGTTGAGCGTTTAGAATATGATCCAAACCGTTCAGCTAACATTGCTTTAGTGCTTTATAAAGATGGTGAACGCCGTTATATCTTAGCACCTAAAGGTTTGTCAGTTGGCGATCAAATCCAATCTGGCGTTAACTCACCAATTAAAGTGGGTAACTCATTACCAATGCGTAATATCCCAGTTGGTTCAACAGTACATAACGTTGAATTAAAACCAGGTAAAGGCGGTCAAATCGCTCGTTCTGCTGGTGCTTATGTACAAATCATCGCTCGTGAAGGCAACTACGTAACTTTACGTTTACGTTCAGGCGAAATGCGTAAAGTATTAGCTGAATGTGTTGCTACAATCGGTGAAGTTGGTAACTCAGAACATATGCTTCGCGTATTGGGTAAAGCTGGTGCTAACCGCTGGAGAGGCATTCGCCCTACAGTTCGTGGTACTGCAATGAACCCAGTAGATCACCCACACGGTGGTGGTGAAGGTCGTAACTTTGGTAAACACCCAGTAACTCCTTGGGGCGTTCAAACTAAAGGTAAGAAAACTCGTCACAACAAACGTACTGATAAATTCATCGTACGTCGTCGTGGCAAATAATTTAAATTAATAAGAGGATAAGCCATGCCACGTTCTCTCAAGAAAGGTCCTTTCCTTGACCTACACTTGTTGAAGAAGGTAGAGAAGGCGGTGGAAAGCGGGGATAAAAAACCAATCAAAACTTGGTCCCGTCGTTCAATGATCATTCCTTCAATGATCGGATTGACCATCGCAGTCCATAATGGTCGTCAGCACGTTCCTGTTTATGTATCTGATGAAATGATCGGCCATAAATTAGGTGAATTTGCACCGACTCGTACATACCGCGGTCACGCGGCAGATAAGAAAGCTAAGAAATAAGAGGTAAATAGATGGAAACTATCGCAAAACATCGTTACGCTCGCACTTCTGCCCAAAAAGCTCGCTTAGTTGCCGATTTAATTCGTGGTAAAAAAGTTGCGCAAGCATTAGAAATCTTAACTTTTACTAACAAAAAAGCTGCGGCTTTAGTGAAAAAAGTATTAGAGTCTGCTATTGCTAACGCAGAGCATAATGATGGTGCAGATATCGATGATCTTAAAGTTGCTAAAATCTTCGTTGACGAAGGTCCTAGCATGAAACGTGTTATGCCACGTGCTAAAGGTCGTGCAGATCGTATTTTAAAACGTACTAGCCACATCACTGTGGTTGTGTCAGATCGTTAATAAGTAGAGGAATAGCAATGGGTCAAAAAGTAAATCCAAATGGTATTCGCCTAGGTATTGTAAAACCTTGGAACTCTACTTGGTTCGCGAATACACAAGATTTCGCCGACAATCTTGACGGTGACTTCAAAGTACGCAAATTCTTAAATAAAGAATTAGCAAACGCTTCGGTTTCACGTATTACTATTGAGCGTCCAGCTAAAAGTATTCGTGTAACAATTCACACAGCTCGCCCTGGTATCGTTATCGGTAAAAAAGGTGAAGATGTTGAAAAATTACGTAACGCAGTATCTCAAATCGCTGGCGTTCCGGCTCAAATCAACATTGCTGAAGTGAAAAAACCGGAATTAGATGCAAAATTAGTTGCAGACAGCATCGCTTCTCAATTAGAACGTCGTGTAATGTTCCGTCGTGCTATGAAACGTGCGGTACAAAGCGCAATGCGTTTAGGTGCTAAAGGTATCAAAGTTGAAGTTAGCGGTCGTTTAGGTGGTGCAGAAATCGCACGTTCTGAATGGTATCGTGAAGGTCGTGTACCTCTACATACTCTTCGTGCGGACATCGATTATAACACTGCAGAAGCTCATACTACATACGGCGTAATCGGCGTTAAAGTATGGATCTTCAAAGGTGAAATTTTGGGTGGAATGGCTGCAGTTGCGCAATCAGAACAACAACCTGCCGACAAGCCTAAAAAGGCTCCGCGTGGCAAAGGTCGTAAGTAAGGAGAAACGCTAAATGTTGCAACCAAAACGTACAAAATTCCGTAAAGTTCACAAAGGCCGTAACCGTGGTATCGCGGGTGGTACTGAAGTTAGCTTCGGTACATTCGGGTTAAAAGCAGTTGGTCGTGGTCGTTTAACCGCTCGTCAAATTGAAGCGGCTCGTCGTGCAATGACACGTGCAGTTAAACGTCAAGGTAAAATCTGGATCCGTGTTTTCCCAGATAAACCAATTACTGAAAAACCATTAGAAGTCCGTATGGGTAAAGGTAAAGGTAACGTTGAGTACTGGGTAGCCTTAATCCAACCGGGTAAAGTACTTTATGAAATGGATGGTGTGTCTGAAGAGATCGCAAGACAAGCATTTGCATTAGCAGCTGCTAAATTGCCAATCAAGACTACCTTCGTAACTAAGACGGTGATGTAATGAAAGCTCAAGATTTACGTACAAAAAGTGTTGAAGAGCTGAATGATGAATTAGTGAACCTTTTAGGTGAACAATTCAAATTGCGTATGCAAACAGCCACCGGTCAGCTTCAACAAACCCATCAGGCTAAACAAGTGCGTCGTGATATCGCACGCGTTAAAACCATTTTAACTGAGAAGGCGGGTGAGTAATGACTGATAAAATTCGTAGCGTACAAGGTAAAGTTGTTAGCGACAAAATGGAAAAATCTTTCGTTGTTGCTATTGAACGTAAGGTAAAACACCCGTTATACGGTAAATTTATCCGTCGTACAACTAAATTACACGTACACGATGAGAACAACGAAGCCAAATTAGGTGATGTAGTAGAGATTCGCGAATGTCGTCCTCTCTCTAAAACCAAATCTTGGACTTTAGTTCGTGTTGTTGAGAAAGCAGTTATTGCTTAATTAACAAATTAAAAAATAAAAGCCAATGGTTTATACCGTTGGCTTTTTTCTTTCCAAAGTTTGTTAAAAAGTCATAAAATTTGACCGCACTTTAAGCACTCTGATTTAAGCATAAAATTTTGATTGCGTTTCTAGCTTGATTTTGGTAAACTCCGCCACCTATCCGCCATATATCTTTATAAGGCATGGATAGGTTCGTCCCGCAAGGGTGTATTATTAACTTAACGGAGCATAAAATATGATCCAAGAACAGACTATGCTGGATGTTGCCGATAACTCTGGTGCTCGCAGCGTAATGTGTATCAAGGTTCTAGGTGGATCGCACCGTCGTTATGCTGCTATTGGTGACATCATCAAAGTTACTGTGAAAGAAGCAATTCCACGCGGTAAAGTTAAAAAAGGTGATGTATTAAAAGCAGTTGTTGTGCGCACCAAGAAGGGTGTTCGTCGCCCAGACGGATCAGTCATTCGCTTCGATGGTAACGCTTGTGTAATTTTAAACAATAACACAGAGCAACCAATCGGTACTCGTATTTTTGGACCGGTGACTCGTGAACTTCGTTCTGAGAAATTCATGAAGATCATTTCTTTGGCACCAGAAGTACTGTAAGGAGAAGTGAGAAATGGCTGCAAAAATTCGTCAAAACGATGAAGTAATCGTACTTGCCGGTAAAGACAAAGGCAAGCGTGGCAAGGTAACTAAAGTGTTACCAAACGGTAAAGTGTTTGTTGAAGGTATCAACATCATCACTAAACATGAAAAACCAGTTCCTGCTTTAGGACAAGCTGGTGGTTTAGTGAAAAAAGAAGCGGCTATCGATGCTTCTAACGTTGCGATTTTCAATCCAAAAACAAACAAAGCTGACCGTGTAGGTTTTAGATTCGAAGACGGCAAAAAAGTACGTTTCTTCAAATCTAACAATGAAATTATCTAACAAACTGGAGTAATGCGATGGCGAAACTGCATGATTACTACAGAGATCAAGTAGTAAACGAGTTAAAAAATAAATTCGGCTACAAATCTGTCATGCAAGTCCCACGAATCGAAAAGATTACCCTGAATATGGGTGTGGGTGAAGCATTGACCGATAAGAAATTGCTAGACAACGCAGTAGCGGACTTAGCAGCAATTAGCGGTCAAAAACCTTTAGTAACTAAAGCTCGTAAATCTGTTGCTGGCTTTAAAATCCGTCAGGGATATCCAATCGGTTGTAAAGTAACACTACGCGGTGAGCGTATGTGGGAGTTCTTTGAACGTTTAATTACAATTGCTGTTCCACGTATTCGTGACTTCCGCGGTTTAAGCGCGAAATCATTTGATGGTCGTGGTAACTACAGCATGGGTGTGCGTGAACAAATCATCTTCCCTGAAATCGATTACGATAAAGTAGATCGTGTACGTGGTTTAGATATCACTATCACAACTACTGCTAAGAATGATGAAGAAGGTCAAGCACTACTTGCTGCCTTTAATTTCCCATTCCGTAAATAAGGCAGGTTATAATGGCAAAACAATCAATGAAAGCACGCGATGTAAAACGCGTTAAATTGGCTGAAAAATTCTTCGCTAAACGTGCAGAATTAAAGAAAATCATTTCTGATGTCAATGCCTCTGACGAAGATCGTTGGAATGCAGTGTTAAAATTACAAACTTTACCACGTGATTCTAGCCCTAGTCGTCAACGTAACCGTTGCCGCCAAACTGGACGTCCTCACGGCGTTTTACGTAAGTTTGGTTTAAGCCGTATTAAGGTTCGTGAAGCTGCTATGCGCGGCGAGATCCCTGGCCTTAGAAAAGCGAGCTGGTAATATACCACTTTATTTTGGAATCGGAGAAAAAGTACAATGAGTATGCAAGATCCAATCGCAGATATGTTGACTCGTATTCGTAACGGTCAAGCTGCGAACAAAGTTGCAATCAATATGCCTTCTTCCAAGCTAAAAGTGGCAATTGCCAACGTATTAGCTGCTGAAGGTTATATCGAAAGCGTTAAAGTTTTAGAAGGTGCAAAACCTGAATTGGAAATTACTTTAAAATATTTCCAAGGCAAACCGGTTGTAGAAAGCATCCAACGTGTAAGCCGTCCTGGTCTTCGTATTTACAAACGTAAAGACGAATTACCAAAAGTTATGGGTGGTTTAGGTGTTGCTGTAATTTCTACATCTAAAGGTGTTATGACTGACCGTGCAGCTCGTCAAGCGGGCTTAGGCGGTGAGATCATCTGTTACGTAGCTTAATAGAGGGGTAGGAAAATGTCTCGTGTTGCAAAGGCACCTGTTAATATTCCTGCCGGCGTTGAAGTTAAACTCGACGGTCAGCTATTAACAGTAAAAGGTAAAAATGGCGAGTTATCTCGCACAATTCATCACTCAGTTGAAGTTAAACAAGATAATGGTCAATTTACTTTCACTCCACGTGAAGGTTTTGTTGAAGCGAATGCTCAATCGGGTACAGCTCGTGCATTAGTTAATGCAATGGTTATCGGTGTTACTGAAGGCTTCACTAAGAAATTACAACTAGTGGGTGTAGGTTACAGAGCTCAAATTAAAGGCAACGCAGTTGCATTAAGTTTAGGCTTCTCTCACCCTGTGGAGCACACTTTACCAGCAGGTATTACTGCAGAATGCCCTTCACAAACGGAAATCGTTTTAAAAGGTGCAGACAAGCAGTTAATTGGTCAAGTTGCAGCAGATATTCGTGCTTATCGCCGTCCTGAACCTTATAAAGGTAAAGGTGTACGTTACTCTGATGAAGTAGTACGTATGAAAGAGGCTAAGAAGAAATAATTAAGGTAACACTATGGATAAGAAATCAGCTCGTATCCGTCGTGCAGCTCGTGCACGTCATATGATGAGAGAGCAAGGTGTAACTCGTCTAGTTATTCACCGTACTCCGCGTCATATCTACGCACAAGTTATTGCACCAAACGGTTCAGAAGTGCTTGCCGCTGCTTCAACTGTTGAAAAAGCAATTCGTGAGCAAGTTAAATATACCGGTAATAAAGATGCCGCAGCAGTAGTAGGTAAACTTGTTGCTGAGCGCGCATTAGCAAAAGGCGTTAAAGACGTTGCTTTTGACCGTTCCGGTTTTAAATATCATGGTCGTGTCCAAACTTTAGCGGACGCTGCACGTGAAGCTGGTCTACAGTTCTAATGAGGTAAATTGAGATGTCAAACATCGAAAAACAAGCTGGTGAACTGCAAGAGAAGCTAATCGCAGTAAACCGTGTATCAAAAACTGTAAAAGGTGGTCGTATTATGAGCTTTACTGCTTTAACAGTAGTAGGCGATGGTAACGGTCGCGTAGGTTTTGGTTATGGTAAAGCTCGTGAAGTTCCGGCAGCGATCCAAAAAGCGATGGAAAAAGCACGTCGCAATATGATTAATGTCGCTTTAAATGAAGGTACATTACAACACCCAGTTAAAGGTGTTCACACTGGTTCTCGCGTATTTATGCAACCAGCTAGCGAAGGTACAGGTATCATCGCAGGTGGTGCAATGCGTTCAGTGTTAGAAGTTGCTGGTGTACGTAACGTTCTTTCTAAAGCGTATGGTTCAACCAACCCAATCAACGTTGTTCGTGCAACTATTGATGCATTAGCAAATATGAAATCACCAGAAATGGTTGCTGCTAAACGTGGCAAAACCGTTGATGAAATTTTGGGGTAATTGATAATGGCTAAAACTATTAAAGTAACTCAAGTTCGTAGCTCAATTGCTCGTTTACCGAAGCACAAAGCTACCTTGCGTGGTCTTGGTCTTCGCCATATGCACCATACTGTTGAGTTAATCGATACTCCGGCAGTACGTGGTATGATTAACCAAGTTTCATACATGGTTAAAGTGGAGGAGTAAGAGAATGCGTTTAAATACTCTATCTCCGGCTGAAGGTGCTAAGCACAGCGCAAAACGCCTTGGTCGTGGTATTGGTTCAGGTTTAGGAAAAACTGGTGGTCGTGGTCATAAAGGTCAAAAATCTCGTACTGGCGGCGGTGTTCGTCGTGGTTTCGAGGGTGGCCAAATGCCATTATACCGTCGTTTACCAAAATTTGGTTTCACTTCAATGAAATCAGCTGTAACTGCTGAAGTTCGTTTAAACGAATTAACAAAAGTTGAAGGAAATGTTGTCACTTTAGAAGCATTAAAAGCTGCAAACGTTTTAACTAAAGATATTCAATTCGCTAAAGTTATCTTAGCTGGTGAAGTGAAATCTGCAGTTACTGTACGTGGTTTACGTGTAACTAAAGGTGCAAAAGCAGCAATCGAAGCTGCTGGCGGTTCAGTTGAGGAATAATTAGCAAATGGCTAAACAACCAGGTTATCAAAGCAGAAGTACTAATAGTGGTACTGGTGAACTAAAAAGCAGATTGCTTTTTGTATTAGGTGCACTTATCGTTTATCGTATTGGTTCTTTTATTCCGCTTCCTGGTATTGATGCCGCCGTGCTAGCTCAATTAGTTGAACAACAAAAAGGCACCATCATTGATATGTTAAACATGTTCTCTGGTGGTGCATTGAGCCGAGCATCAATTTTAGCATTAGGTATTATGCCGTATATCTCGGCATCTATCGTGATGCAATTGCTTGCTACGGTTTCACCTGCTTTAGCAGAATTGAAGAAAGAAGGCGCAGCAGGACAAAGAAAAATCACCAAGTATACTCGTTATGCAACGGTGGTTTTTGCTACTATCCAAGCTATCGCAATTTCTACCGGTTTACCGAATATGTTGCCACAGTTAGTGCCAAATATCGGTTTTACTTTTTACTTCACTGCAGTAGTGAGTCTTGTGACCGGAACCATGTTCTTAATGTGGTTAGGTGAGCAAATTACTGAAAGAGGTATTGGTAACGGTATCTCAATTCTTGTTTTTGGTGGTATTGTTGCAGGATTGCCACATGCAATCATCGAAACAGTTGAGCAAGCTCGTCAAGGACAAATGCATCCTTTAGTTCTTCTACTAATCGCTGCTATTGTTTTTGCAGTAACTTATTTTGTTGTCTTCGTAGAACGTGGACAACGTAGAATTCGTGTTGAATATGCTAAGCGTCAACAAGGACGTCAAATTTTAGGTGGTCATTCAACTCACTTACCATTAAAAGTTAATATGGCAAACGTAATGCCAGCAATTTTTGCTTCGAGCATTATTTTATTCCCTGCTACATTGACACAATGGTTTGGTCAAAATGATAAGTTTGAGTGGTTAAATGACTTATCAATGTTGTTGAATCCTGGACAACCTTTATATCTTCTTGTTTATGCGGTAGCGATTATTTTCTTCAGTTTCTTCTATACTGCAATGCAATATAATCCACGTGATACAGCAGATAATCTAAAAAAATCTGGTGCATTTATCCCAGGAATTAGACCAGGTGAACAAACATCTCGTTACATTGATAAAGTAATGACTCGCTTAACATTAATTGGCGGTCTTTATGTAACGTTCGTATGTTTAGTCCCTTACATTATGACATCAGCATGGGATGTTAAATTCTACTTCGGTGGTACTTCCTTATTAATCGTTGTTGTTGTAATTATGGATTTTATCGTGCAAGTTCAGAGTCACTTAATGTCGTCTCAATATGAATCTGCGTTAAAAAAAGCAAACCTTAAAGGTTTTGGACAGTAATTGTTCATTTAAGTAAAAAGGATAAGCAATGAAAGTTCGTGCTTCCGTTAAGAAGATGTGTCGTAACTGTAAAATTGTTAAACGTGAAGGTGTTGTTCGCGTATTATGCAGCGACCCTAAACATAAACAACGTCAAGGTTAATTAACATTTCTTCTTGCAAAGAACCGGTTGAGTAGTTATACTACTCAACTCATTTATGTCCTTGGTATTCTGTTTGAGTATCCTGAAAACGGGCTTTTCAAGATCAGAATACCAAATTAGTTAAAATAATAGGAGTGCATAGTGGCCCGTATTGCAGGCATTAACATTCCTGATCACAAACACGCTGTAATCGCTTTAACTGCAATTTACGGTATCGGTAAAACTCGTTCTAAAAGCATTTGTGCTGCAGCGGGTATTGCTGAAGATGTTAAGATCAGCGAATTGTCTGAAGAGCAGATTGACAAACTGCGTGACGAAGTTGGTAAATTTACCGTTGAAGGTGACTTACGTCGTGAAGTAACACTAAACATCAAACGTCTTTTAGACTTAGGTTGTTACCGTGGTTTACGTCATCGTCGTAGTTTACCGGTACGTGGTCAACGTACTAAAACTAATGCGCGTACCCGTAAGGGTCCACGTAAGCCGATCAAAAAATAGTCGGGGTAAATAAAGAATGGCTAAAACACCAGTTCGTGCACGTAAACGTGTAAAAAAACAAGTTGTAGATGGCGTAGCACACATTCACGCATCTTTCAATAACACAATCGTTACCATTACTGACCGTCAAGGTAATGCTTTAGCTTGGGCTACAGCAGGTGGTTCAGGTTTCCGTGGTTCTCGTAAATCTACCCCGTTCGCTGCACAAGTTGCTGCAGAACGTTGTGCTGAAATCGTTAAAGAATTCGGCTTAAAGAACTTGGAAGTTATGGTTAAAGGTCCGGGTCCGGGTCGTGAATCAACAATCCGTGCATTAAATGCAGCGGGTTTCCGTATCACGAACATCACTGATGTGACTCCGATTCCTCATAACGGTTGTCGTCCACCGAAAAAACGTCGTGTTTAATGGCGTAATAGGATAGTTGGAGAAAGAAAATGGCAAGATATTTGGGCCCTAAACTCAAGCTCAGCCGTCGTGAAGGCACTGATTTATTCCTTAAATCAGGTGTGCGTGCGATTGATTCAAAATGTAAAATTGATACAGCACCAGGTCAACACGGTGCTCGTAAACCGCGTTTGTCTGACTATGGTAGTCAATTACGTGAAAAACAAAAAGTTCGTCGTATCTATGGTATTTTAGAACGTCAATTCCGTAACTACTATAAAGAAGCAAACCGTTTAAAAGGTAATACTGGTGAAAACTTACTAGTATTATTAGAAGGTAGATTGGATAACGTTGTTTATCGCATGGGATTTGCTGCAACTCGCGCAGAAGCTCGTCAATTAGTGAGCCACAAAGCGATTGTCGTAAATGGTCGTGTTGTAAATATCCCATCTTTCCAAGTTTCTGTAAATGATGTCGTTGCTGTTCGTGAGAAATCTAAAAAACAAGCACGTATTAAAGCATCATTAGAATTAGCAGAACAAAGAGAAAAACCAACTTGGTTAGAAGTTGATTCTGCAAAAATGGAAGGTGTGTTCAAACGTGTTCCTGAACGTTCTGATTTATCAGCAGACATTAACGAACATCTGATCGTTGAGCTTTACTCTAAATAATAGTTAAGCTTAAAAGCAAAGAGAGGATAAAATGCAGGGTTCTGTTACAGAATTTTTAAAACCACGCTTAGTAGATATCGAGCAAATTAGCTCTACTCATGCTAAGGTGATCTTAGAACCGTTAGAGCGTGGCTTTGGTCATACTCTAGGGAATGCATTACGTCGTATCCTTCTGTCTTCAATGCCAGGTTGTGCTGTAACTGAAGTAGAAATTGATGGCGTACTGCACGAATATAGTAGTAAAGAAGGTGTTCAGGAAGATATTCTTGAAGTTCTTTTAAACCTTAAAGGTCTAGCGGTTAAAGTACAGAATAAAGATGATGTTATTCTGACATTAAATAAATCTGGAATTGGCCCTGTTGTTGCAGCAGATATCACCCACGATGGTGATGTTGAGATTGTTAATCCATCACATGTAATCTGTCACTTAACAGACGAAAATGCATCTATTAATATGCGTATTCGTGTTCAACGTGGTAGAGGTTATGTACCAGCATCTGCTCGTACTCATTCACAAAATGAAGATCGTCCAATTGGTCGTTTATTAGTGGATGCTTGTTATAGCCCGGTTGACCGTATTGCTTACAATGTTGAAGCAGCACGTGTTGAACAACGTACTGACTTAGATAAACTAGTTATCGAGTTAGAAACTAACGGGACTATTGATCCGGAAGAAGCAATTCGTCGTGCAGCAACAATTTTAGCAGAGCAACTCGATGCATTCGTTGATTTGCGTGATGTTCGTCAACCTGAAGTCAAGGAAGAAAAACCGGAATTCGATCCGATTTTATTACGTCCTGTTGATGACTTAGAGTTGACAGTTCGTTCTGCTAACTGTTTGAAAGCAGAAACAATTCACTATATCGGTGACTTAGTACAACGTACAGAAGTTGAGTTATTAAAAACGCCTAATCTTGGTAAGAAATCTCTTACTGAAATTAAAGACGTTCTCGCTTCACGTGGCTTGTCACTTGGTATGCGCCTTGAGAATTGGCCACCAGCAAGTATTGCTGAAGACTAGTTTGGTCATAGGTTAAGATTTTTCTGAGAAGGATAAGATCATGCGCCATCGTAAGAGTGGTCGTCAACTAAACCGTAATAGCAGCCATCGCCAAGCGATGTTCCGTAACTTAGCAAGTGCTTTAGTTAGTCATGAAATCATCAAGACTACTTTACCAAAAGCTAAAGAATTACGTCGTGTAGTTGAACCGTTAATTACATTAGCAAAAGAAGATAGCGTTGCAAACCGTCGTTTAGCATTCGCTCGTACTCGTAACATCGAAACTGTTGCGAAATTATTCAATGAATTAGGTCCACGTTTTGCTCAACGTGCAGGTGGTTACACCCGTATCTTAAAATGTGGTTTCCGTGCAGGTGACAACGCTCCAATGGCATACATTGAGTTAGTTGATCGTCCAGAAGTTGCAGAAGCAGCAGCGGAATAATAATTTGTTATAAAATAAAAAGGCTCACTGGTGTGAGCCTTTTTTTATATTTCTTTTTCTAAAATTCAGCTTTAGCTCTGAATGTCATTTTTTCACCTGTAATAGGGTGTGTAATCGTAAGTTCTTCTGCATGTAAGCATAAGCGAGGTGACATCGATTTAGCTTGTGGGTGAGAATAAAATTTGTCACCTAAAATAGGATGTCCTAGTGCGAGTGTATGTAAACGTAGTTGATGTGAACGTCCTGTGATTGGAGTCAGTTTAACTCGAGTGCAGTTAGTCGGTAACCGTTCTAAAACTTCATAAAACGTGACCGCTCTTTTGCCGAAAACAAAATCAATGCGTTGGCGTGGGCGATTTTCCCAATCACAAATCATAGGAAGATTAATTTCCCCACTATCTTGTTCTAAGTGTCCCCACACTAATGCTTGATAATATTTTTTGGGCTCACGTTCACGAAATTGACGTTTTAACTCTTTATCTGCTGCTTTACTTAATGCAAATAGAATAATCCCGCTTGTGGCCATATCTAAGCGGTGCGCAGGTTCACAAAATCCAAATTTCTCTTTCACCC
>CAJMPC010000018.1:0-14608 GCA_905215245.1 uncultured bacterium
GGGTATTGTGGCAAAACATTATGCCAAACGTCATATTCTGCCAAGAGATGTCGTTGAAGCCCATGAAAAAGGCGAAATCCACTATCACGACTTAGATTACGCACCATTTTTCCCGATGTTTAACTGCATGCTCGTTGATCTAAAAGGCATGCTTTCTCATGGCTTTAAAATGGGTAATGCCGAAATTGAACCGCCTAAATCTATCGGCACAGCAACAGCAGTTACCGCACAAATTATTGCTCAAGTAGCCAGCCATATTTATGGCGGTACAACCATTAATCGTATTGATGAAGTGCTTGCACCTTATGTTCAACTCAGTTTTGAAAAACATTTGAAAAATGCCGCCCAATGGCAAATTCCAGATGCTGAAGGTTATGCAAAAGCGTTGATTGAAAAAGAATGTTTTGATGCGTTTCAATCCCTAGAATATGAAGTTAATACGCTCCATACATCAAATGGCCAAACGCCGTTTGTTACCTTTGGTTTTGGCTTAGGCACAAGTTGGCAAGAACGTTTAATTCAGCAATCAATCTTGAAAAACCGTATTCGTGGCTTGGGTAAAAATCATAAAACACCGGTCTTCCCTAAACTGGTCTTTACCATTAAAAAAGGCGTGAACCAAAACGAACGAGATCCGAACTATGACATTAAAAAACTGGCATTAGAATGCGCATCAAAACGCATGTATCCAGATATTTTAAACTATGATCAAGTGGTTAAAGTCACAGGCTCATTCAAAGCCCCAATGGGTTGTCGTAGCTTCTTGGGTGCTTATGAAGAAAACGGTCATGAAGTGCATGATGGTCGCAATAATTTAGGCGTGGTAAGTCTGAATCTGCCTCGCATTGCCCTTGAAGCACAAGGAAATGAAGAAAAATTCTACCGCACTTTAGATGAACGCTTAGCCCTCGCGAAGAAAGCCTTGCTTACCCGTATTGCTCGCTTAGAAAATACCAAAGCCCGTGTCGCGCCAATTCTCTATATGGAAGGCGCTTGCGGCGTTCGCTTGAAAGCCGATGATAACGTTGCCGATATTTTCAAAAATGGACGAGCATCAATTTCTTTAGGCTATATTGGCATTCACGAAACCATCAATGCACTGTATAAAAAAGGACATATTTTTGACGATGAACAACTGCGTGAAAAAGGCATCGCGATTGTGCGTCGTTTAAATGAAGCGGTAAAACAATGGCAGAAAGAAACGGGTTATGCATTTAGCCTTTATTCCACACCAAGTGAAAACTTATGCGATCGTTTCTGCCGTTTAGATACCAAACAATTTGGTGTCATTGACGGCGTTACCGATAAGGGCTACTACACTAACAGCTATCACTTAGATGTAGAAAAAAAAGTGAATCCATACGATAAATTAGACTTTGAAATGCCTTATCCTGAATTAGCGAGTGGCGGCTTTATCTGTTATGGCGAATATCCAAATATTCAACATAACCTGAAAGCACTCGAAGATGTATGGGATTATAGCTACGATCGCGTGCCTTATTACGGCACTAATACGCCAATTGATGAATGTTACGAATGTGGTTTCACAGGAGAATTTAATTGCACAAGTAAAGGCTTTGTCTGCCCTAAATGCGGTAATCATGACAGTGCAAAAGTCTCCGTGACCCGACGGGTTTGTGGTTATCTCGGCAGCCCTGATGCTCGTCCATTCAATGCGGGCAAACAGGAAGAAGTAAAACGTCGAGTGAAACACCTATAATGTCGCAACATTGATTATGATAAAATAGCTCATCAAAAGTGAGCTATTTTTATTTCAACAAAGAAGGAAATACCATGCTAACACTTGCTCAGATTACCCAATCCATCATGCAAGATCCCGATAATCAATCTTTTACTGAAAAAGGTATTGAACCGCTTTTTGCTGCGCCAACTAGCGCTCGTATTAATATTGTCGGACAAGCACCTGGAATTAAAGCCCAAGAAAGTCGTTTATATTGGAATGATAAAAGCGGTGATCGCCTACGTAAATGGCTAGGTGTGGATCGCGATACCTTTTATCATTCTGGTATGTTTGCTGTCATCCCGATGGACTTTTATTACCCAGGAAAAGGCAAATCCGGTGATTTACCACCGCGCAAAGGCTTCGCAGAAAAATGGCATCCGCTAATTCTCGCTAATTTGCCTAATATTGAGCTGACGATTCTTATTGGACAATATGCACAAAAATACTATTTGCCAGAAAATAACCTTAATGTCACTGAGACAGTTCACCATTTTCGTGATTTTCTTCCTCACTTTCTTCCGCTTGTTCACCCTTCTCCACGCAACCAAATTTGGCTCAAGAAAAATCCATGGTTTGAACAAGAGATTGTGCCAACATTGCAAAAGCAAGTGAAAGCGATTTTATCTCGTTAAACAAATATTCCACTCATAAAGTGCGGTCAAAAATCAGGAAGTCTGTACTTGGGAGCAATCATAGTTATGGATGAATTAGTCAAATCATTTAAAACCATCGCCTTGATGGGAAAACCACGTCGCGATATTAATTTGCAAATGCATAAAAACTTGTATCAATGGCTGAAAGAGCGAGGATATCAAGTTTTAGTCGAAAAAGAGGTGGGAGAAAAATTTGGTTTACCGGAAGAGGTGTTAGCAACGGTTGAAGAAATTGGAGAGCAAGCTCAACTCGTGATTGTAATCGGTGGTGATGGCAATATGCTAGGGCGTGCTCGCATTTTGGCTAAATATAATATTCCAATGATTGGTATTAACCGAGGCAACTTAGGCTTTTTGACCGATATTGACCCGAAAAATGCTTATGCGCAGCTTGAAGCGTGTTTAGAACATGGTGAATTTTTTGTAGAAGAGCGTTTTTTATTGGAAGCTAAAATTGAACGCAATGGCGAGATTATTTCTAGTGGTAATGCAGTAAATGAGGCAGTGATTCACCCCGCTAAAATTGCGCACATGATTGATTTCCATGTTTACATCAATGATAAATTCGCGTTTTCTCAGCGTTCAGATGGTTTGATTGTTTCCACACCAACAGGTTCAACGGCTTATTCGCTTTCCGCAGGCGGCCCGATTTTAACGCCAAATTTAAATGCGATTGCCCTTGTGCCGATGTTCCCACATACACTTTCTTCTCGACCATTAGTAATTGATGGCGATAGCAAAATTTCAATTCGCTTTGCAGAACATAACACTTCACAGTTGGAATTAGGCTGTGATAGTCAAATTGCACTCGGTTTTTGCCCAGATGATATCGTTCATATTGAAAAAAGTCCGCATAAACTGCGCCTATTACACCTGAAAAATTACAATTATTACAATGTATTAAGCACGAAATTAGGCTGGCTTAAAAATTTCTAATCCCAAAAGTTAAAAATCTCTTTACTGTATATTATATCAGTTATAATATATGGATATACAGTTAAGGAGATTTTTTATGCTAACCCAACTTACTATCAATAATTTTGCAATTGTTCGTCAATTAGAGATTGAATTGGCGAAAGGAATGTCTGTGATCACGGGTGAAACCGGCGCAGGAAAATCTATTGCTATTGATGCGTTGGGATTATGCTTGGGGCAGCGTATTGAAACCTCTATGGTTCGAGAAGGGCAGGAAAGAGCTGAAATTTGCGCCACATTTTTTATTGAACCAACTAACCCCGCTTATCAATGGTTGCAAGAGCAAGAATTGCAAGATCCTGATAATCCCTCCGATTGTATTCTACGCCGCGTTATTAATGCAGATGGGCGTTCTAAAGCCTTTATCAATAGCACGCCCGTATCGGCTTCCCAATTAAAAGAAATAGGACAATATCTTATTCATATTAATGGGCAGTACGCTTCACAATTATTATTGAAAAATGACTATCAGCTTCAGTTAGTCGATTCATTTGCACATCACCATGATTTGCTCGCACAAATGCGAGAAGATTATCGAGCATGGAAAAATCTTCAAACGCAAGTTAAAAATTTCCAACAAAAAGTTGCCGAAAATGAAGCGAAGAAACAACTTTTACAATATCAGGTAGAAGAGTTGAATGAGTTTGCGCTTCGTCCAAATGAATATTTAGAATTAGAAGAGGATCAACGTCGTCTATCAAATAGCGAACAGCTGACACAGTTATCACAATCAGCCTTACAGCTACTCAGTGAAAATGAGACCGTGAGTATCGATTCTATGCTTTATCGTGCGACACAGTATATTGATGAATTAAGTGAGTTAGATCCTCACTATGCCTCCGTTCAAACAATGTTGAATGATGCACTTATCCAAGTGCAAGAGGCGACAAGTGAAGTCCAACATCTTGCCTCTCATATTGAGCAAGATCCGATGTTATTACAAGAGATTGAGCAGCGTTTAGGTCAAGCTTTACAACTCGCTCGCAAGCACAATGTGAAACCTGAAGAGTTAGTGGAATGGCATCAAAAATTGAAAGCAGAATTGACCGCACTTTTAGATTTTTCAGAAAGTGAAGAGCGTCTGATTCAAGAAGAAAAATCCGCCTTTGAGAAAATGCAACATATGGCAAAACAATTACATGAAAGCCGTTGCCAAGCTGCAGAGAAATTAGCACAGCAGGTTACACATTCTATCAAAGGGCTTGCAATGGAAAATGCAGAATTTTTCATTGAAGTGAATTCGGATTTAACTAAGGTTGCGTCAAATGGGGCAGATAATATCGTCTTTACTTTACGCAGTAATTTAGGACAACAGGCACAACCGCTAGCAAAAGTGGCATCAGGTGGTGAGTTGTCTCGTATTTCATTAGCGATTCAAGTCTTAACATCAGATCAATCAGCGATTCCAACGTTAATCTTTGATGAGGTTGATGTTGGGATTAGCGGTAAAACGGCAAGCGTGGTCGGTAAATTATTGCGCCAATTAGGTGATAAATGCCAAGTGCTTTGTGTGACCCATTTACCACAAGTAGCATGTCACGGACATCATCAATTTAATGTTGAGAAATTTACCGTTGATGATAAAACAGAAACTAAAATGACCGCACTTTCTCAAGAAGAGCGCGTTCCTGCTCTTGCAAGATTGCTCGGTGGCAGTGAAATTACGGATCTTGCCTTGGCGAATGCACGAGAGATGTTGGATTTAGTCAAGTAGGTGAATGGCATCTTGCTGTTTAGAGCATAACAGATCTGAATTTCATCAGAAAGCTCATCTTCTTATTACATTTCAAAAAATACTTGATGGAAGTGCTTGCTTATTAGCCAAAAATACGTATTATAGCCGTCTATACGTCAATACATCCAAAAAAGAAGAGAACTTATGTCTAGCTATTTATTTACTTCTGAATCTGTTTCAGAAGGACATCCAGATAAGATTGCCGATCAAATTTCTGATGCGGTACTTGATGAAATTTTAAAACAAGATCCTAAAGCTCGTGTGGCTTGTGAAACCTATGTTAAAACAGGGATGGCGTTAGTGGGTGGAGAAATTACCACTTCTGCATGGGTTGATATTGAAAACCTTACTCGCCAAGTGATTTGTGATATTGGTTATAAACACTCTGAAATGGGGTTTGATGGCAATTCTTGTGCCGTATTAAATGCGATTGGCAAACAGTCATCGGATATTAATCAAGGTGTGGATCGTGAGAATCCATTGGATCAAGGTGCGGGTGACCAAGGGATCATGTTTGGTTATGCAACAAATGAAACCGAAGTCTTGATGCCAGCAGCGATTACTTATGCGCATCGTTTAATGGAAAAACAAGCGGAAGTACGTAAAAGTGGAAAACTATCGTGGTTACGCCCTGATGCGAAAAGCCAAGTCACTTTAAAATACGAAGATAACAAAATCGTGGGTGTAGATGCGGTAGTGCTTTCTACACAACATAGTGAAGAAGTGTCACAAAAAGAAATTTACGAAGGCGTGATGGAAGAAATCATCAAGCCAATTCTGCCGAGTGAATGGCTATCTCAACAAACAAAATATTTCATTAACCCAACCGGTCGTTTTGTGATTGGCGGACCTATGGGCGATTGTGGTTTAACGGGTCGTAAAATCATTGTTGATACCTACGGCGGTGCAGCTCGTCATGGTGGTGGTGCATTTTCAGGTAAAGATCCATCAAAAGTAGACCGTTCAGCTGCTTATGCAGCACGTTATGTGGCCAAAAATATTGTTGCAGCAGGTCTTGCAGATCGTTGTGAAATTCAACTTTCTTATGCAATTGGCGTGGCTGAGCCAACCTCTATCATGGTGGAAACCTTTGGTACAGGAAAAGTATCAAATGAAGTATTGGTTAAGTTAGTGCGTGAATTCTTTGATTTACGTCCTTATGGTTTAATTAAAATGTTAAATTTAATTCAACCAATCTATCGCCAAACTGCCGCGTATGGACACTTCGGTCGTGAACAATTCCCATGGGAAAAAGTGGATCGTGCAGAAGAATTGCGAGCTGCAGCCGGTCTTAAATAAGTAAATAAAATGTGTATGATAAAAACCGCTAAATTAGCGGTTTTTGTTTACTTAACATGATGATCTCATCTCAAACTCAGTTTCGGCATTTAAAAATGCAGGTACAGCGTAAACTTGCAGAAACATTACAACTGGCTGAAAATCACTTTCAACGGAAATTTCCTATTCCGACAATCAGTTATGACTTGCGAGGTGTAAAGGCTGGCGTTGCATACTTGCAGAAAAATGAGATTAAATTTAACCGCACTTTACTACTCGAGAATTCAGATGAATTTATTCATCAGGTGGTTCCACACGAATTAGCCCACCTTATTGTGTATCAAGTATTTGGGCGAGTGAAACCGCATGGAAAGGAATGGCAAGCGGTGATGACGCAGTTATTCAATCTTCCGGCTGATACTTGCCATCAATTCGATGTGGAAAGTGTACAGGGTAAAATGTTTGCTTATCAATGCGAATGTCATACCCATTATTTAACGATTCGTCGGCATAATCGTATTCAACGCGATAAAATTACCTATTTATGTCGAAAATGTCAGGGAAAATTGGTTTTTCATAGTGAAAATTAATGAGTGCTGTGATATATTCGTAATGTTTTCAATCAAATAACAGGGGTTATCCAATGAAAAAATCATTATTAGCTATCGTTGTCGGTGCATTAGCGGTTGCTTCAACAGCAAACGCAGGTTTATATGCAGAAGGTGATCTAGGTCTTTCAAGAACTAAATTAAGCAATGGTGGTTCAAGCAAAACTAAAGTTGAACCTCGTGTTGCAGTAGGTTACAAATTAGGTAATATGCGTGTAGCAGGTGATTATACTCATCACGGCAACTTCCAAGGTACTAAAGTTCAAGGTTTAGGTGCGACAGTATTCTATGACTTCGATACCAATTCTCAAATTGAACCTTATGTTGGTGCCCGTCTTGCAGCTAACCGTTTCAAATTTGAAGACCGCGCAGACCAACGTTATAAAAGCTCTTCTGAAACCAAAGTGGGTTATGGTGTAGTTGCGGGTGCTAAATATAAATTAGCAGACAAAGTGTATGCAAACGGTGGTTTAGAATATAACCGTTTAGGTAGCTTTGACGATACTAAAGTGAATAACTATGGCGCTAAAGTGGGCGTAGGTTACGAATTCTAATTTCCCTTTTGAAAAGTGCGGTTGATTTTAACCGCACTTTTTCTTTTGGATGTGAAAATTTGTATCGGGCTAATCTATTTGTGATTAATTCATGTAGCAGTTAAAATCCTCGTTCTAAATGAAATCGAGGATTTTTTATTTCTAGAGGTGAGAATATGATTATCGTTTATGGCATTAAAAACTGCGATACGGTAAAAAAAGCATTGAAGTGGCTAACTGAACATAATATTGAACATAAATTACATGATTATCGTGTGGATGGATTAGATACTCAATTCTTACAACAAGCAGAAGCCCAATTTGGTTGGGAAAATTTAGTCAATAAACGTAGTACGACTTGGCGTAATCTTGATGAAAATGTGAAAAATACACTCTCGAAATCTACTGCACTTTCCGTATTAGCTGAAAATCCAACGTTAATCAAACGCCCGATTATTTTGCAAGATGGTAAGGCATTGATTGGCTTCAACGAAAAAGAATATATTGCAGCATTTAAGTAGTATTAAAGTGGGAGGATTCTATCTATTTCGGAGATAGTTCAATTGGTGCTGGCAGTAGTATGTTTACCAGAAATGCATAAGTAAATAGTCATCTTTTAACCTTGCCTTTCGCACTTAATAAGAATAAGATTCATTACATTATTGTTACAATCTCAATCATTGATGTGATAAATGTTTCATAACTGTTGGTATTTGTTTGAAAGATTTGATGTGGTTGAATTGTGGTTTTTATGACTCAAGTGCCAAAACAAGGGATTGATTATGCATAACAAATCTTATTTTTCCCTCCTTCCTCTTTCATTTTTTATATCTAATGCTTTTGCTGAGGATATGCAGTCTGAAACATTATTGGATCCTATTGTGGTAACAGGTGTTACCCAGACGAACACCAATTCAGTCAAACTTAATCCTAAAACAACACTTCAACCTTTACCTGCTGGTGATGGTGCAGATTTATTGCAATCTGTGGCAAATATGAGCGTGATTCGTAAAGGTGGGAGTTCTGGCGATCCGTTATTTCGCGGGTTAGGTGGTTCTCGCTTGAATATTCAAGCAGACGACCAATTCATTTATGGTGGGTGTAGCAACCGAATGGATCCGCCAACAGCTTATATTTTCCCATCAGCTTATGATGAAGTTGTGGTGACCAAAGGTCCCCAAACTGTAACTGAAGGTTCTGGTTTGGTCGCGGGGGCAGTACGTTTTGTACGTAAAGAGCCTGAATTTGATACTCAAAATACCTATTTAAACGGCAGTGTCACACTTGGCGGAAACAAACGTAGAGATGCTTATTTCGATGCGATGGCGGGTGGCAAATATGGTTATTTACGCACGAGTATGTCACACAATGAGGCGGGGAATTATAAAGATGGCGATGGCAATCGAATTCATTCCTCTTTTGAGCGCCGTAATCAAATGTTACAGCTTGGTTTCACCCCGACAGAAAACACCTTATTAACCGGAACTTATGAACGTAGTCGAGGCGAAGCGGCTTATGCAGATCGAATGATGGATGGGAGTAAGTTTGATCGTGATGCGTGGAATGTTCGATTTGTACAACGCAATATTACTCCGTGGTTCACTGAACTTGAATTACGTTACGGTCAAAGCAAGATTGATCATGTGATGGATACTTATAGTATGCGTTATTTAAGCATGATGGGAAATCAAGTTAAAAAAGCGATGAATCCAAAGCGTGAAACCAATACAGGGCATTTGAAAGTAACCTTTGATTGGCCGGATATTAATTTGCAAACAGGCATCGATTATACGCGTGATAAACACCTTTCACGTATGGAAATGAATGGTGAGGGCTATAGACACAAGCCTTATCAACCACAGCAAAACTTTACTCAATGGGGTGGATTTGTTGAGGGGGCTTGGACGGCAAGCGATAGTCGTAAGTTTATTTCTGGTTATCGTTATGATGAAGTGAAAGCTGAATACGACACTTTAATGGCGAATAACCCAAATAAACATCATACGTATGGGTTACATTCAGGTTTCTTCCGTTGGGAAGAAGAAATCAATGGCACTAAATATTATGCCGGTGTAGGGATTGCAGAGCGAGCGCCAGATTATTGGGAACGCCGTGCAAGCCAAGTTTTAGATAAAGAGCAAAACCGTCAAATTGATACGGGATTGATGTGGAAGAATGACACCTTTGATTTTTCTGTGTCGCTATTTGGTAGTGATGTCCACGATTTTATTATGTTAGAACGAGTAGGTAAAGATGTCTCTGCTCGTAATATCAAGGCAACTCGATTAGGCGGCGAAATTGAAGGTAAATGGAAATTTGCACGTCACTGGGAAATCGGTAGTAGTCTGGCTTATACCTATGGTAAAAATCGCACAGACGACCGTCCACTTGCTCAAACACCGCCATTAGAATGGAAAAACTCATTAACTTGGGATAATGAAACCTTGAGCGCGGGAATATTATGGCGAGTGGTTTCGGCACAAAAACGCTATGCAGCGGGACAAGGCAATATTATTGGGCAGGACATCGGTGCTTCAGCAGGCTTTGGAACGTTATCCTTTAATACAGGGTGGAAAATTAATAAATATGCCACTTTACAGGGCGGAATTGATAACTTATTTAATAAATCCTATGCAGAGTTTGTGAGTAAAGGCGCAGATCCTTCAGCGGGGCTTCAAACTGTTCGAGTGAATGAGCCAGGGCGTCAATATTGGTTACGTTTACAAGTTCAATTCTAGGATTCTTCATAAACTAATAAAAACGGATAACGAGGTTATCCGTTTTTTATTTGAACAGATTTAAATTGAAGGAAAATTTTGTTAAATTAGACCGCACTTTTAGTCGTAACTGAATATTATGAAACAAAAAACTATTGAGCTTGCACAAGCATTAATTCGTCGTCCCTCTATTAGCCCAAATGATGAGGGCTGTCAGCAACTAATTGCGGAACGTTTGGAAAAACTCGGCTTTCAAATTGAATGGATGCCTTTCAACGATACGTTAAATTTATGGGCGAAGCATGGTAGTGGTGAGCCAGTCATCGCCTTTGCTGGGCATACCGATGTGGTACCGACCGGAGATGAAATGCAATGGGCTTATCCGCCGTTTTCTGCCGAAATTGTGGATGATATGCTTTATGGTCGTGGTGCGGCAGATATGAAAGGCTCATTAGCAGCAATGATTGTAGCGGCGGAAGAATATGTGAAAGCTAATCCTAATCATAAAGGCACGATTGCTTTGTTGATTACTTCTGATGAAGAGGCCGCTGCGAAAGATGGTACGGTACGTGTTGTCGAGACTTTAATGGCTCGCGGTGAGAAAATTACTTATTGCATAGTAGGTGAGCCGTCTAGTTCAAAAACATTAGGCGATGTAGTCAAAAATGGTCGTCGGGGTTCGATTACAGGTAACCTCTACATTCAAGGCATTCAAGGTCATGTGGCTTATCCTCATTTAGCGGAAAACCCAATTCACAAAGCGGCACCTTTCTTGCAGGAATTAACCACGTATCAATGGGATAACGGTAACGAATTTTTCCCGCCGACCAGTTTACAAATTGCAAATATTCATGCGGGTACAGGGAGTAATAATGTCATCCCTGGTGAGCTTTATGTGCAATTCAATTTACGTTATTGTACGGAAGTCACTGACGAAAGCATTAAGCAGAAAGTGGCAGAAATGCTTGAAAAACATGGCTTGAAATACCGTATTGATTGGAATTTATCGGGTAAACCATTTTTAACGAAACCGGGTAAATTATTAGATGCATTAACGACGGCAATTGAGCAAGTAACCGGTATTACACCACAAGCAGAAACAGGTGGCGGTACCTCTGATGGACGTTTTATTGCATTAATGGGCGCTGAAGTTGTGGAATTTGGGCCGCTTAATGCAACGATTCATAAAGTGAATGAATGTGTAAACGTTGATGATCTTGCCAAGTGCGGTCAGATTTATCATCAAATGTTAGTGAATTTATTGGATAAGTAAGATGAAATTAACGCCAGAAATGTTAACCGGCAAATCTCGTGAACATTTGATCAATTTGCCTACACCTCATTCTTCGAATCATTTTTTGCAAGCAGAGGCAATGAAAGCGTTTCAAGGATTACAACAAAGTGCGGTCAAAAATGGCTTTAATTTGCAACCCGCGAGTAGCTTTCGTGATTTTGAACGTCAACAACTCATTTGGAACGGTAAATTTAACGGTGAACGCAAGGTTCATGATGATGCGGGAAATCCATTAGATTTAGCGTTATTAGATGATTGGCAAAAAGCACAAGCTATTTTACGTTGGTCAGCGCTTCCGGGTGGCAGTCGTCATCATTGGGGAACAGAAATCGATATTTTTGATCCTGATCTTTTACCTCAAGGTCAATCTTTACAACTTGAACCTTGGGAATATGAAAAGGGTGGTTATTTCTTTGAACTTAGCGAATTTCTTACTGAAAATCTACCGCACTTTGATTTTGCTTTGCCATTTATCAGCCAACCAAAAGGTAAAAAAATCGGCCGAGAGCCTTGGCATATTAGCTATTTACCGTTGGCAGAGCTGGCTTCACGATTATTTACGCCAGATGTGCTATTACAAGTTTGGCAGCATGAAACCGTGGCTGGAAAAGAAACGTTAATTACACATTTGCCCGAGATTTTTGAGCAATATGTGGTTTAACAAAAAACGCAGCAAGTTGCTGCGTTTTTTATGGTTTGATTAATTCTTTTTATTCTTTTCCAAGGATTTATGCTGAATTTTTACATCCTTACCTTTTGCTTGGAAATATTCTCCAATTTGTTGAGCGATGTAAACAGAACGATGTTTACCTCCAGTACAACCAATGGCAATGGTGAGATAGCTTCGGTTATTTTGCTCTAACATCGGTAACCACGTTTCAATGTAATTACGCGTTTGGTAGATAAAATTATTCACTTCATCATGCGCAAGTAAAAATTGCGCAACAGGCTCATCAAGCCCCGTCATTGGGCGCAGTTCTGGATTCCAGTGTGGGTTAGGCAGAAAACGCACATCGAAGACATAATCGGCGTCAAGCGGAATGCCATATTTAAAGCCAAATGACTCAACCACGATCTTAAGTTCTTTATCAGTATTACCGCGCAAAACTTCTCTTAAACGTTCAGATAACGCATGAGTGGAAAGTGGCGCAGTATCAATAATAAAATTAGCATGTTGAATTAAAGGCTCAAGTTGCTGATATTCTAAATCAATCGCTGATTCAAGCGGGAGATCTTGTGCTGAAAGTGGATGAAGACGACGTGAATCGCTGTAACGACGAATAAGTGTACTACGATCGCTGTCCAGAAAGATGATTTTGACGGAATAAGTAGCTTGAATATCTGTCAGGATTTTGTCTAAGTCAGCACTTGAATGAGGAAGATTTCGAATATCGAGGCTGATGGCGACAGCCGTTTGAGTTTTGGCGAGAATATTGGTGAGTTGAGGAAGTAAATCGAGAGGAAGATTATCCACGCAATAATAGCCCATATCTTCCAAAGCTCGTAATGCGACAGATTTTCCTGCGCCTGAGCGACCGCTGATAATAATAATTTCCATCTGCGTGATTCCTTATGGTTGGTAGGTTAGGTTATACCTCTTGAGGTTCAATATTATCTAAATTTGTGTCATCCTCAGATTCCTCTGAATGATCGGCACATTCAAAAATTTGCCAAATTTCATCCGCACTTTGTGCTGAACGAAGTTGTTTAATTAAGTTTTTATCAGTTAATTTTTCGTTGAGTTCTGCCAGAACAGGAATATATTCTTGGCGGTGATTTTCGGGTACGAGCACTGCAAAAACGATATCCACGGGTTTATTATCAGCCGCATCATATTCGACAGGCGTTTCTAATTGCATAAATACCGTTAGGATCTTATCTGAGACCGTAGCAGGTAACTTGGCTTTAGGCATAGCAACACCATTGCCTAATCCTGAATTACCTAATTTTTCCCGTTCAAATAAACATTCAAAACAAGCCTGCTCACCATTTTCGCAGTGAAGTTTTTCCACAACGAACGCGGCAATAGATTCAAATAATCGTTTCTTGCTAGAAAAAGCAACCCCCTGACGAATATCATCAGGGGAGAGCAATGTCGTAAATTTCATAGGTTATAGTTTAAATTGTTCGCCTAAATAGACACGTTTAACGTGCTCATCATTCATGACTTCTTCCGGTGTGCCGGTCGCGATAATTTTTCCTTCACCAACAATGTAAGCGCGTTCACAAACATCAAGGGTTTCGCGTACGTTATGGTCGGTAATTAACACGCCTAAACCACGATTACGGAGATCCGTGATGATTTTCTTAATATCCGTAACCGAAATTGGGTCTACACCTGCAAAAGGTTCATCTAGTAAAATGAATTTAGGATTTGCCGCTAAGGCGCGTGCAATTTCCACACGACGACGTTCACCACCAGAAAGAGATTGTCCCAGGCTATCACGAATATGGCTAATATTGAACTCATCAATTAACTCATCCGCTCTCTCTCTGCGTCGTTCAGCTGTGAGATCTTTACGAATTTCTAATACTGCCATGAGGTTTTCATATACCGTTAAACGGCGGAAAATAGAGGCTTCTTGTGGTAAATAGCCAATTCCTCGACGTGCACGTTCATGCATAGGCAATACGCTAATATCATCTCCATCAATGGTTATTTTTCCCTGATCGTGACGCACTAAACCGACGACCATGTAGAAAGTGGTGGTTTTACCGGCACCATTTGGACCTAGTAGACCAACAATTTCATTGGAGTTTACGGTTAAACTCACATCAGAAACCACTTTTCGGCTTTTATAGCTTTTTGCGAGGAATTCGGCTTGTAATACAGACATCGGTTATTTTTTACCTTTTTGTTGTAATTGGGTTGGAATTAAGACGGTTTGCACGCGTGATTTTCCATTACCATTGGCTTTTAACTGTTGTTTTTTCACATCATAAGTGATGCGTTCACCGTTAATTTTGCTATCTAATTGTTTTAATTCAGCATTACCGGTTAATGTTAAGAATTCTGTGCCTAAATCGTAGTGAACTTTATTGGCTTTACCATCAACAGGCTTACCATCATC
>CAJMPC010000019.1:0-14126 GCA_905215245.1 uncultured bacterium
AATCAAGCACAAGATCCTTATGTTACTTTCCGCGAAGCTTATTATCAGAATTTAGAATTTAAAGTAAATGATGGCAAAGTAAAAGAAAGCTCACAGAAAGAATTGTCTGATGATGTATTAAAAGAGATTGATTAAGAATACTCGTATAAGCGATAAAGTCACTTATATGTTAGGATAGCAAGCGTATTTATACGTCAATATTAAAGGAGAATATCATGACTAAAATCATTCATACAGAAAAAGCCCCAGCCGCAATCGGTCCTTATGTTCAAGCGGTAGATTTAGGTAATTTAGTTTTAACATCAGGTCAGATCCCTGTTAATCCAGCAACGGGTGAAGTACCAAAAGATATTGTGGCACAAGCGCGTCAATCTTTAGAGAATGTGAAAGCGATTATTGAACAAGCGGGTTTGACCGTGGGCGATATTGTGAAAACTACTGTGTTTGTGAAAGATCTGAATGATTTTGCAGCAGTAAATGCAGAGTACGAGAAGTTCTTTAAAGAAAACAATCATCCTAACTTCCCAGCACGTTCTTGTGTAGAAGTGGCTCGATTACCAAAAGATGTAGGTGTGGAAATCGAAGCAATTGCGGTAAGAAAATAATCGCAAAGTGCGGTTAAAATCTGCAGATTTTTTCTACAATAGACTTTACAAGAGCGAGATTAATCACTATAATCTCGCTCCTAAATTACGCTTAGCGTAAAATTTCTGGTTGGTGCTTGACCTATTCAAGCCCCGTCCAAGACCGTAGGGAATGGTTAGCAATAATCGTCTTAATAATCCTACGTAGATGGTGAACAGAATAAGAATATTTCTTGCTTCTGGGCACCGAAGTCGTCCTAGTCTGAAAGATAACTCTTTCGATGAGGTAAATTAATTCCGAGAAATCGGAGTGTATTCAGGAGCTAAAAGCCAATGGCATTAAATCTTCAAGACAAACAAGCAATTGTTGCTGAAGTAAATGAAGCAGCCAAAGGTGCACTTTCAGCAGTAATCGCGGATTCTCGCGGTGTAACTGTTGATAAAATGACTGAATTACGTAAAGCAGCTCGTGAAGCTGGTGTAACAATGCGCGTTGTTCGTAATACTTTATTACGTCGTGCGGTTGAAGGCACTGATTTCGAATGCTTACAAGATACGTTTGTAGGTCCAACACTTATCGCATTCTCTAATGAACACCCAGGTGCAGCAGCACGTTTGTTCAAAGATTTTGCTAAAGCAAACGATAAGTTTGAAATTAAAGGTGCAGCCTTTGAAGGTAAGATCCAAAATGTTGAATTCTTAGCAACATTACCAACTTACGAAGAAGCAATTGCACGTTTAATGGGCACAATGAAAGAAGCTGCGGCAGGCAAACTTGTTCGCACTTTTGCGGCATTACGCGACAAATTACAAGAAGCAGCTTAATCATTAAGCGTTTCTTACTTCATTTAACTTTATTAATTTTAGGAATTGATTGTTATGTCATTAACTAACGAACAAATCATTGAAGCGATCGCTTCTAAATCTGTAACTGAAATCGTTGAATTAATCGCAGCGATGGAAGAAAAATTCGGCGTTTCTGCAGCAGCAGTAGCAGCAGCTCCAGCAGCTGGCGGTGCAGCAGCAGCGGCAGAAGAAAAAACTGAATTCGACGTAGTTCTTGCTGAAGCTGGTGCTAACAAAGTAGCAGTTATCAAAGCAGTACGTGGTGCAACTGGTTTAGGCTTAAAAGAAGCTAAAGACTTAGTTGAATCTGCTCCAGCTAACTTAAAAGAAGGCGTTTCTAAAGAAGAAGCTGAAGCGCTTAAGAAAGAATTAGAAGAAGCTGGTGCAAAAGTAGAAATCAAATAATTTTTGATTCACTTATGTCCTGTTTCTCAGGCTTAATGGCTGGTGGTTTACCATCAGCCATTTTGTGCTATCAAAAACAGCACAAAAAACAGATAGGCATTTTCCGTTTAATGGTATCTGTTTCCACTTAAATTAATCAGACGTTTTAATTTAAGTAGCCCACTACAGAAGTAAGGTTCAGAGTGCGGTATCCGAAACGGCGTCAATCTCCGATATAAATAAAAAACGTCAATCAATTTGACCGCACTTTTTTTATATCAACTCGGTCTCACTAAAATTTACAGAGGAAAACCAATAATGGGTTACTCCTATACTGAGAAAAAACGAATTCGTAAAGACTTCGGCAAACGTCCGCAAGTTTTAAATGTACCTTATTTATTAACTATCCAATTAGATTCTTTTGATAAATTCATTCAAAAAGATCCTGAAGGTCAACAAGGCTTAGAAGCTGCATTCCGTTCTGTTTTCCCAATCGTAAGCAATAACGGTTATACAGAATTACAATATGTTGATTACCGTTTAGAAGAGCCTGAATTTGATGTACGTGAATGCCAAATTCGCGGTTCAACTTATGCGGCAGGTTTACGCGTAAAATTACGTTTAGTTAGCTACGATAAAGAATCTTCATCACGCGCAGTCAAAGACATTAAAGAAAGCGAAGTATATATGGGTGAAATCCCATTAATGACTGACAACGGTACCTTTGTTATCAATGGTACTGAGCGTGTTATCGTTTCACAATTACACCGTAGCCCGGGCGTATTCTTTGATTCTGACAAAGGTAAAACACACTCTTCAGGTAAAGTGCTTTATAACGCACGTATTATCCCTTACCGTGGTTCTTGGTTAGATTTCGAATTTGATCCAAAAGATAACTTATATGCGCGTATTGACCGCCGTCGTAAATTACCGGCAACCATTATTTTACGTGCGTTAGGTTACACTGTTGAAGAAATCTTAAACTTATTCTTCGACAAAGTAACTTTCGAAATCGCTGGCAATAAATTACTCATGACATTAGTGCCGGAACGTCTACGTGGTGAAACGGCGACATTTGATATTGAAGCAAATGGCAAAGTCTATGTAGAACGCGGTCGTCGTATCACAGCTCGTCACATCAAAGCATTAGAAAAAGATAATGTGACACAAGTTGAAGTGCCAACTGAATATATCGCAGGTAAAGTTGCAGCGAAAGATTATGTAGATCTTGAATCTGGTGAAATCATTTGCCCAGCAAATGGCGAGATTTCTTTAGAAGTGTTAGCGAAATTATCGCAAGCAGGCTATAAAGTGATCGAAACATTATTCACCAATGACTTAGATTACGGTCCATATATCTCTGAAACATTACGTGTTGATCCAACTTACGATCGTGTAAGTGCATTATATGAAATCTATCGTATGATGCGTCCAGGTGAACCACCTACACCAGAATCTTCAGAAGCATTATTCAATAACTTATTCTTCTCTGCAGAACGTTATGATTTATCTGCAGTAGGTCGTATGAAGTTTAATCGCTCGTTAGGTATTCCTGAAGGTGAGGGTACGGGTATTTTAAGTAACGACGATATCATTCGTGTGATGAAAAAACTCATCGATATCCGTAATGGTCGTGGTGAAGTGGATGATATCGACCACTTGGGTAACCGTCGTATTCGCTCAGTGGGTGAAATGGCTGAAAACCAATTCCGTATTGGTTTAGTTCGTGTAGAAAGAGCAGTTAAAGAGCGTTTATCTTTAGGCGATTTAGATGCGATCACGCCACAAGACTTAATTAATCCAAAACCAATTTCTGCGGCAGTGAAAGAATTCTTTGGTTCTTCACAACTTTCGCAATTCATGGACCAAAACAACCCATTATCAGAAGTAACACACAAACGTCGTATTTCTGCATTAGGTCCAGGCGGTTTAACGCGTGAACGCGCAGGCTTTGAGGTGCGTGACGTACATAACACCCACTATGGTCGTTTATGTCCAATCGAAACCCCTGAAGGTCCAAACATCGGTTTGATCAACTCACTTTCTGCGTTTGCTCGTACGAACGATTACGGTTTCTTAGAAACACCATATCGTAAAGTAGTGAATGGTCAAGTAACCGAAGAAATCGAATACTTATCTGCAATTGATGAAGCAAACTACATCATTGCACAGGCGAACTCAAACCTTGATGAGAACAATCGCTTTACAGATGCATTTGTTACTGCTCGTGGTGAACGTGGTGAATCTGGTCTTTATAAACCAGAAGAAATTCATTATATGGACGTTTCAACCCAACAAGTGGTATCTGTGGCTGCAGCGTTAATTCCATTCTTAGAGCATGACGATGCGAACCGTGCCTTAATGGGTGCGAACATGCAACGTCAAGCGGTTCCTACTTTACGTGCTGATAAGCCGTTAGTGGGTACAGGTATGGAAAAACCAATCGCACTTGACTCAGGTGTGGCGGTTGTAGCAAAACGTGGTGGTACTGTTCAATACGTTGATGCGTCTCGTATCGTTATCAAAGTAAATGAAGACGAAACCGTAGCAGGCGAAGCGGGTATTGATATTTATAACTTAATTAAATACACCCGTTCTAACCAAAATACGTGTATCAACCAAATTCCTTGTGTGAATTTAGGCGATCCAATTAACCGTGGTGAAGTATTAGCAGATGGTCCTTCAACAGACTTAGGTGAATTAGCATTAGGTCAAAATATCCGTGTGGCGTTCATGCCTTGGAACGGTTATAACTTCGAAGACTCAATGTTAGTTTCTGAGCGTGTAGTACAACAAGATCGCTTTACGACAATTCACATTCAAGAATTATCTTGTGTGGCGCGTGATACTAAATTAGGTTCTGAAGAAATCACGGCAGATATTCCAAACGTAGGTGAATCTGCATTAAGCAAATTAGATGAATCAGGTATCGTTTATGTGGGTGCTGAAGTGAAAGGTGGTGACATCTTAGTCGGTAAAGTAACCCCTAAAGGCGAAACGCAATTAACACCAGAAGAAAAATTGTTACGTGCAATTTTTGGTGAAAAAGCATCTGATGTAAAAGACTCTTCATTACGCGTACCAAACAGCGTAAGCGGTACTGTAATTGACGTTCAAGTCTTCACCCGTGATGGCGTAGAAAAAGACAAACGTGCATTAGAAATTGAAGAAATGCAGTTAAAACAAGCTAAGAAAGACCTTTCTGATGAATTAGAAATCTTAGAAGCTGGCTTGTTTGCTCGTGTGCGTAATGTCCTTATCGCTGGCGGTATTGATGCGGCTCAATTAGATAAAATGGATCGCACCAAATGGTTAGAACAAACCGTTTCTGATGAAGAAAAACAAAACCAATTAGAACAGCTTGCTGAGCAATATGAAGAATTACGTAAAGAGTTTGAACACAAACTTGAAGTAAAACGTAAGAAAATCATTAAAGGCGATGACCTAGCACCAGGCGTGTTAAAAGTGGTTAAAGTTTACCTTGCGGTGAAACGTCACATCCAGCCGGGTGATAAAATGGCGGGTCGTCACGGTAACAAAGGTGTTATCTCAAAAATCAACCCTGTGGAAGATATGCCATACGATGAAAACGGTCAACCGGTTGAAATCGTATTAAACCCACTGGGGGTACCGTCTCGTATGAACATCGGTCAGATCTTAGAAACCCACTTAGGCTTAGCGGCGAAAGGTATCGGTGATCAAATCAATGCGATGATCAAACAAAAACAAGATGTTGAGAAACTTCGTGGCTATATGCAAAAAGCATACGATTTAGGTCATGGCGCACAAAAAGTTGATTTAAGCACCTTTGGCGATGACGAAATTATGCGTTTAGCAGAAAATCTACGTAAAGGTTTACCGGTAGCAACACCAGTATTTGATGGTGCGGATGAGCAAGAAATCAAAGAAATGTTGAAACTTGGTGGCTTACCAACTTCAGGTCAGATCACGTTATATGATGGCCGTACTGGTGAGAAATTCGAACGTCCAGTAACCGTAGGTTATATGTACATGCTCAAATTGAACCACTTAGTTGATGACAAAATGCATGCTCGTTCAACTGGTTCTTATAGTCTTGTTACTCAACAACCACTTGGTGGTAAAGCACAATTCGGTGGTCAACGTTTCGGTGAGATGGAGGTATGGGCACTTGAAGCATATGGTGCTGCTTACACCTTACAAGAAATGTTAACTGTGAAATCCGATGACGTGAACGGCCGTACGAAGATGTATAAAAACATCGTTGGTGGCAACCAGCAAATGGATCCGGGTACACCGGAATCTTTCAACGTAATTATGAAAGAAATCCGTTCACTTGGTTTGAATATCGAGTTAGACGAAGAGTAATCGACAAACCTGTCTTCCCCTGTTCGCAGGGGAAGCAAAAGGAAGAAATCGCCGAAGTGCGGTTAAAAAACAAAATATTTTTGACCGCACTTTGAAACCCTTAACTCCGACAGGAGACTATTTGTGAAAGACTTAGTTAAGTTTTTAAAAGCACAATCAAAAACGAGTGAAGATTTTGATGTGATTAAAATTGGGTTAGCTTCTCCAGACATGATCCGTTCTTGGTCATTTGGTGAAGTTAAAAAACCTGAAACAATCAACTATCGTACGTTCAAACCTGAACGTGACGGTCTTTTCTGTGCACGTATTTTCGGGCCAGTAAAAGATTACGAATGTTTATGCGGTAAATATAAACGCTTAAAACACCGTGGTGTGATTTGTGAAAAATGTGGTGTTGAAGTAACACAAACTAAAGTACGTCGTGAGCGTATGGGCCATATCGAATTGGCTTGTCCAGTTGCACACATTTGGTTCTTAAAATCACTTCCGTCCCGTATCGGTTTATTACTTGATATGCCGTTACGTGATATTGAACGTGTGCTTTACTTTGAAATGTACATCGTGACCGAACCGGGTATGACCGATTTGGAACGTGGACAGTTATTAACTGAAGAACAATTCCTTGATGCAGAAGACCGTTGGCAAGATGAATTCGAAGCGAAAATGGGTGCTGAAGCAATTCAAGATTTACTTAAAGGTATTGATCTTGAAGTGGAATGTGAAAAATTACGTGAAGAGTTACAAGAAACTAACTCTGAAACAAAACGTAAGAAAATCACTAAACGCTTAAAATTATTAGAAGCTTTCCAACAGTCTGGTAATAAACCAGAGTGGATGGTGATGACGGTATTACCGGTACTTCCACCAGATTTACGTCCGTTAGTACCATTAGATGGTGGTCGTTTTGCAACGTCTGACTTGAATGATTTATATCGTCGCGTAATCAACCGTAACAACCGTTTAAAACGTTTATTAGATTTAATCGCACCAGATATTATCGTGCGCAACGAAAAACGTATGTTACAAGAATCTGTTGATGCGTTATTAGATAATGGTCGTCGTGGTCGTGCGATTACGGGTTCTAACCGTCGTCCATTAAAATCACTTGCGGATATGATCAAAGGTAAACAAGGTCGTTTCCGTCAAAACTTATTAGGTAAACGTGTTGACTATTCAGGCCGTTCTGTAATCACTGTAGGTCCATACTTGCACTTACACCAATGTGGTTTACCGAAGAAAATGGCATTGGAATTATTCCGTCCGTTTATCTATGCAAAATTAGAAAGCCGTGGTTATGCAACTACAATCAAAGCGGCTAAGAAAATGGTTGAGCGTGAAGACGCGATCGTTTGGGATATCTTGGCAGAAGTTATTCGTGAGCACCCAATTCTATTGAACCGTGCACCGACACTTCACCGTTTAGGTATCCAAGCGTTTGAACCACTTCTAATCGAAGGTAAAGCAATCCAGTTACACCCACTTGTTTGTGCGGCGTTCAACGCGGACTTCGATGGTGACCAAATGGCGGTTCACGTACCATTAACACTTGAAGCGCAGTTAGAAGCGCGTGCGTTAATGATGTCAACCAACAACGTACTTTCACCAGCAAACGGTGATCCAATTATCGTTCCATCACAAGACGTGGTGTTGGGTCTTTACTATATGACCCGTGAAAAAGTGAACGGTAAAGGTGAAGGCATGTTATTGCAAGATCCGCGCGAAGCTGAAAAAGCATATCGCACAGGTGAAGCAGAATTACATTCTCGCGTTAAAGTACGTATTACTGAATATGTGAAAAATGAAGCTGGCGAATTAGAAGAGAAAACCACATTAACCGATACCACTATCGGTCGTGCAATCTTATGGATGATTGCGCCGAAAGGCATGCCTTATTCATTGTTCAACCAAACATTAGGTAAAAAAGCTATTTCTAAACTCATCAACGAAGCTTATCGTCGTTTAGGTTTGAAAGAAGCAGTAATGTTTGCTGACCATATTATGTATACCGGTTTTGCTTATGCTGCACGTTCAGGTTCTTCTGTGGGTATCGACGATATGGTTATCCCAGAGAAAAAATACGAAATTATTTCTGCAGCGGAAGAAGAAGTGGCAGAAATTCAAGAACAGTTCCAATCTGGTCTTGTAACAGCTGGCGAACGTTATAACAAAGTCATCGATATTTGGGCTGCAGCGAATGAGCGCGTAGCGAAAGCGATGATGGAAAATTTATCTCAGGAAGAAGTAATCAACCGTGAAGGTAACCCTGAGAAACAAGCCTCTTTCAACAGTATCTTTATGATGGCTGACTCTGGTGCGCGTGGTTCTGCAGCTCAGATTCGTCAGTTAGCAGGTATGCGTGGTTTGATGGCGCGTCCAGATGGTTCGATCATCGAAACCCCAATTACAGCGAACTTCCGTGAAGGTTTGAACGTACTTCAGTACTTTATTTCAACCCACGGTGCGCGTAAAGGTTTGGCGGATACCGCATTAAAAACAGCAAACTCTGGTTACTTAACTCGTCGTTTAGTTGACGTAGCACAAGACTTAGTGATCGTTGAAGATGACTGTGGTACGCACGAAGGCTTAGTCATGACCCCATTAATCGAAGGTGGTGATGAGAAAGTTCCACTTCGCGAATTAGTGTTAGGTCGTGTTGTGGCTGAAGATGTGTATAAACCAGGTACAGAAGAAGTCTTAATTGCACGTAACACCTTATTAGATGAAAAACTTTGTGATGTGTTAGATGCAAACTCAGTGGACAGCGTAAAAGTACGTTCTGTTGTAACTTGTGATACTGACTTCGGCGTATGTGCGAAATGTTATGGTCGTGACTTAGCGCGTGGTCACCTCATCAACCAAGGTGAAGCAGTCGGTGTTATCGCTGCTCAATCTATCGGTGAGCCAGGTACACAGTTAACCATGCGTACGTTCCACATCGGTGGTGCAGCTTCTGCAGCAGCGAAAGAATCTAGCGTACAAATCAAAAACAACGGTACTTTACACCTTGCTAACGCGAAATTCGTTGTTAATGACGAAGGTAAATTAGTTTTAACTTCTCGTAATACTGAATTAACCGTTACAGATGAATTTGGTCGTACGAAAGAACACTATAAAGTGCCTTACGGTACCGTATTGAATAAAGCAGATGGCCAAGAAGTATCAGCGGGTGAAACAGTAGCAAACTGGGATCCACATACCATGCCAGTTGTCTCTGAAGTATCAGGTTTTGTGAAATTCATTGATATCGTGGACGGTTTAACCGTAACGCGTCAAACTGATGAATTAACTGGTCTTTCTTCTATCGTGGTACAAGACGTGGGTGAACGTGCAACAGCAGGTAAAGATTTACGTCCAACTATCAAATTAGTTGATGCAAAAGGTAACGATATCTTCTTACCTGAAACTGACGTTATTGCACAATACTTCTTACCAGGTAAAGCAATCGTAAGTTTAGATGACGGTGCGGAAGTGAAAGTGGGGGAACCACTTGCACGTATTCCACAAGAATCTGTAGGTACTAAAGATATTACCGGTGGTCTTCCACGCGTTGCTGATTTATTCGAAGCTCGTAAACCGAAAGAGCCAGCAATCTTGGCAGAAATTTCAGGTATCGTGTCCTTCGGTAAAGAAACCAAAGGTAAACGTCGCTTGTTAATCACCCCAACTGAAGGTGAAATCTACGAAGAAATGATTCCAAAATGGCGTCAACTCAACGTATTTGAAGGTGAGATGGTAGAACGTGGAGACGTGATTTCTGATGGTGCGGAGACTCCACACGATATTTTACGTTTACGCGGTGTTCGTGCTGTAACTGAATATATCGTGAACGAAGTACAAGAAGTTTACCGCTTACAAGGGGTAAAAATTAACGATAAGCACATCGAAGTTATCGTACGTCAAATGTTACGTAAAGCAGTTATTACGAAAGCTTATGACAGCGAATTCCTCGAAGGGGAACAAGTTGAAGTAGCTCGCGTGAAAATTGTGAACCGTAAACGTGAAGCGGAAGGTAAACCACCAGTTGAATTCGAACGTGAGTTACTTGGTATTACCAAAGCGTCATTGGCGACAGAATCCTTCATTTCTGCAGCATCGTTCCAAGAAACCACTCGCGTGCTTACTGAAGCAGCAGTGGCGGGTAAACGTGATGAATTACGCGGCTTGAAAGAGAACGTAATCGTAGGTCGTTTAATCCCTGCTGGTACTGGTTTTGCGTATCACCAAGGTCGTCACAAAAAACGTATTGTAGACGATGTTGTAATTAAATTGTCTGAAGACGATGAAGCAGCAATTGCTGATGAATTCGTGATGACAGCAGATGATGCAACAACTAACTTAGCAGAAATGCTTAATATGGCAGATGATGCAGAGTAATCGTTAATTGCTAAAAAAGAAAACCCGAGTTTAGGCTCGGGTTTTTTATTATCTTAATACAGAAAGTGCGGTCAGTTTTTGATGCGTTTTTCGTTTGGAAAAGTATCGTAAAAATGACCGCACTTTCTTTTCATCAATAAAAAAGCCACCTTATCGGTGGCTTTGAAATATTTTGCTTAAGCTGAGATTACCAACCTTTTACAACACCATCTTTAAAGTGTTTTTTCGCTTCTTGGTAAACTTCTTCAGTTTGGTATGCTTTCACGAAATCTTGGATCGCTTTGCTGTCTTTGTTATCAGTACGCGCAACGATGATGTTTACGTATGGAGAATCTTTATCTTCTACGAATACGCCATTATCTTGTGCATTTAAGCCAACTTGACCCGCATAAGTGTTATTTACAATCGCAAGATCAACATCATCTAATGCACGAGCTGCAACAGAGGTATCCACTTCAGAAATTTTTAAGTTTTTCGGATTTTCAACGATATCTGCGACAGTTGAAAGAAGATCGTTAGAATTTTTAAGTTTGATTAAACCTTGTTTTTCAAGAAGGATTAATGCACGACCACGGTTTGATGGGTCATTTGGCACCACAATTTTCGCGCCATCTTTTAATTCATTTACATTTTTGATGGTTTTAGAATAGCCAGCAAGCGGGTAAACAAAGGTGTTACCAACGATCACTAAGTTGTTCAAGTTCTTCGCTTTTACATCTTCATCTAAGTAAGGTTTGTGTTGCATTGCGTTAGCATCTAAATCGCCTTTAGATACAGCAGTATTTGGTAATGCGTAGTCATTGAATAAAACAAATTCAACATTTAAGTTGTATTTGTCTTTTGCTACTTTTGCCGCGGTTTCGGCTACTTGGTGTTCAGGACCCGCCATTACACCAACTTTGATTGATGTTGCTGCAGGTGCAGTTGATGCTGCATCTGCTTTTTTCTCTTCTTTACAACCTGTTAATACTAATGCTGACGCGATAGCAGTGATAGCAAATAAGTTTTTTAATTTCATGTTTTTTCCTTGTTGTGAATAAAATGGTAGAAAATAATTAACGGTGATCCACTCGTTTTGCGAGCGTGTCGCCCAATTTTTGACTGAGCATCACGATAATCACGATAACAATCGTTGCAGCCCAAGTTACCGATGGCATATTACGATAGACGCCATAGTTAATGGCGAGGCTTCCTAAGCCGCCACCGCCTTGCGTTCCCGCCATTGCGGTATAGCCAATTAATGTCACGAAAGTGAGCGTAATAGCATTAATGAGCGTAGGTAGGGATTCAGGCAAATAGAATTTACGAATAATTTGCCAATTGGTTGCACCCATGGCTTTTGCTGTTTCAGTCAAACCGGTTGGAATCTCAAAAAGCGCATTACTCGTAAGACGTGCAAAAAATGGCGTTGCGGCTGCACTTAATGACACAATCGCCGCATTAGAACCAATACTACCGCCAGGAAGTAACCAACTGGTAAGCGGAATTAAAGCGAGTAATAAAATAATATAAGGAATTGAACGTCCGATATTAATAATGACGTTTAAAAACGCATTGAGCTTTTTGTTTTCTAAAATCGCCCCTTTATTGGTTAAAAAGGTTAAAAAACCCAGTGGTAAGCCTAATAAAGCGGCAATTAATGTCGATAATACTGACATATAAATTGTTTCAACGGTCGATACCGTTAATAAACTCACAAAATTATCGGGGAATTGTTGGCTAAATGTTGCCCATAAATCATTGAACATAGCCTAGCACCTCTACTCGAACGTTATTTTCCATTAAATAAACTTTGGCTTGCGTAATCGCATCTTCATCACCTTCAACCTCCGCAATGGTAAAGCCAAATTTTACGCCACCGGCATAATCAATTTGTGAGGTTAAGATACTGAGCTCTACGCCAAATTTTTTCGATGCTTGAGAAAGTAATGGCGCATCGACGGAGCGACCAGTAAATTCAAATTTGATGATCGGATACGATTTGGCATGTTTTGGTGTATCAGATAGATTTTCTAAATATTCTTCCGGCAAGGTAATGTGGAAAGTCGAACTGATAAATTCTTGGGCCAATTCTGTTTTCGGATTAGAGAAAATTTCGCTAACTGTGCCTTGTTCAATGAGACGGCCTTTATCAATTACGGCAACTTGATCGCAGATGCGTTTAACCACTTCCATTTCATGGGTAATAAGAAGAATGGTGATACCTAAAGTGCGGTTGATTTCTTTTAATAATTTTAGAATGGATTGAGTTGTAGCCGGATCTAATGCGCTAGTCGCTTCATCACAAAGTAAGACTTTTGGATCGCTTGCAAGTGCACGCGCAATCGCTACACGTTGTTTTTGACCACCAGAGAGATTAGCAGGATACACATTATGTTTATCACTTAATCCAACAAGCGCTAAAAGTGCGGTCGTTTTTTCTTGAATTTCTGCTTTTGATTTATTTTCTAATTCAAGTGGCAATGCCACGTTTTCAAAAACGGTTCGAGAGGTCAACAAATTAAAATGTTGGAAAATCATACCGATTTGACGGCGTGTTTTCACTAATTCTGCTTCAGAAAGTTGAGTCAGATCCACATCATCGATGAGCACAGCACCGTGAGTCGGTCTTTCTAATAAGTTTACACAACGGATAAGTGTACTTTTACCTGCACCAGAGGCGCCAATGACACCGCAAATCTGTCCCTTAGGCACATGTAATGAAACATTATCAAGTGCGGTCAGTTTTTTATCTGGAAGTGTAAAAATCTTCGTAATGTTATTTAGCTTAATCATATAAGCCCTTGTTCTCAGTTAATATTTGAATTTCATTTGTATTCTAGACGTCTAGAATGCTGTGTCAATATCTTAGGGGATCTTTTTTAGACGGATCGGTTATGACTTATTATTGCTTATATTAAGAATAAAAGGGATAATTTTGTTCTTAGAAAAAGATAAATGAGAAAATATATGAAGAAAGCTGTTTTTTTAGATCGTGATGGCACTTTAAATATCGACCATGGTTATGTCCATAAAATTGATGATTTCCAATTTATTGAAGGCAGCATTGATGCATTAAATGCATTAAAGGAAATGGGGTATCTTTTGGTTTTAGTGACCAATCAATCAGGCATTGCTCGTGGATATTTTTCAGAAGATCAGTTTTTACAATTAACAGAATGGATGGATTGGTCATTAGCTGATCGTGGTGTGGATTTAGATGGTATTTATTATTGTCCTCATCATCCAGAAGGGAAAGGCGAATATAAAGAAGACTGTGAATGCAGAAAACCAAAATCAGGTATGTTACTAGAGGCAATTAAAGCGCTGAAAATCGATCCGGCACAATCTATTATGGTCGGGGATAAGATTGAAGATCTTAAAGCAGGCATTGGCGCAAAAGTGAAAACAAATATTTTAGTGCGAACAGGCAAACCTATTACAGAAGAGGGAGAGAATCTCGCTGATTATGTTTTGGATTCCATTGCAGATTTGCCAAGAATAGCAAAACGATTAATTAAGTAACAAAAATGATCTATTTTTTGTGCGAATAGGCGAAAAGATCTTCAACTAAGAAAAAATTTACATTTTTTTACAAAAAGATCTTGCAAA